>DASTDT010000035.1:0-4030 GCA_035710225.1 Sphingomicrobium sp. | reverse complement strand
CGCCGCGCCGCCCGTGCTGGGATTCGGAATCTCTTCGCCCGATCACGTTCGCGCGGCCGCGGCGGCCGGCGCCGCCGGGGTGATCAGCGGGTCGGCGCTTGTCGAGCGCGCGGCTGACGGGCCGGATCCGGTACGCGCCGCGGTCGCGGCGATGGTATCCGCGACGGGCGTTTTGCAGGAAATGCTGACCTAGATTAAGCTTGCCGGAGAGACTCGCGTTTCTTCGGGGGGAATCTGATGCGTCTGTCGCTGTTCCTGCTTGCCGCCGCTGCGCTTGCCGCCAGTCCGACGCTGGCCGCCGGCACCAAGGTCACCTCGTCCGCCGCTCTGGCCCGCAAGGCCGAGGCGCTCAAGCCGGGCGACTGGGTGTGGGGCGGCAATCTGGCGCCGCGCGGCCCGGTGCTGGTCTATGTCGACCTCGGCCGCCAGCAGGCCTCCGTCTATCGCAACGGAATTCGCATCGGCGTCACCACCATCTCGTCGGGCAAGGCCGGCCACGAGACCCCCAACGGGGTCTTCACCATCCTTCAGAAGGCCAAGGTCCACCACAGCCGGACCTATGACAACGCGCCGATGCCCAACATGCAGCGGCTGACCTGGAAGGGCGTCGCGCTCCATGCCGGCAATTTGCCTGGCTACCCCGCCAGCCACGGCTGCGTCCGGCTTCCGCTGGCCTTTTCCGAAGTGCTGTTCAACACCACCGACATGGGCGGCACGGTGGTCATCGCCGGCCGCGCCGGGAACCCGCACAAGCGGCCGCCGGCCGGCCTGCTCGCGCCGGCCAGCCTGACCGGCCAGGGCGCAGTCGCGCTCCCGCTCGGCGACAAGCAGGCGTTCAGCTGGCAGCCGCAACTCAGCCCGACCGGCCCCATCTCGATCATCGTCTCGACCGCCGACCAGGCCGTGGTGATCCTTCGCAACGGCATCGAGATCGGCCGCGCCCGCGCCGTCATCAGCCAGGCGGAATCAGAGAATCAAGTGCTGACCATGACCCGCGACCCGAAGGGCCGGGCGGAATGGATACAGGTCGGGGTCAACAATCTCGCACCCGAGGAGGCGGCCATCGTCAGCACGCGCGGGGTCGAACAGATGCAGCTACCCCAAGCGTTCGTCGCACACATGCGCTCGGTGATGCAGCCGGGAACGACGGTACTGATTACCGGCGCGTCGATGCGCGCCGGCTCGACCGGCGAGCAGACCACGGTGATCGCCTCGGACCAGGAAGGCGGCGCGAACTAGCTTGAGTCAGGGGGCTACTCGGCGGGTTGCCGAAGGCGCCAAAAGGCTGGTGGAGCTGAGGGGAATCGAACCCCTGACCTCTGCAGTGCGATTGCAGCGCTCTCCCATCTGAGCTACAGCCCCGCTCCGTCAGCCGGGCGCTCCATTAGCCGCGCTTACCCGCCCGCGCAACGCCCCTTCCCAATGTTTCCTCCGCTAGTCGCTTGGCATGGGCGCCTTGTCCGACACGCTGGAACGACGCGCTTCGCCATCGGTTTTTCATGCAAGGCTCGCAGACGACGCGCGGGCATCATGAAGGAGGCAAAAACCAATGGCATATGATCGCTATGACGAGCGCGGCCGCAGGCCCGAGCAACGCGGCAGCCGTTTCGACAACGACCGCGACGACCGCGGTTTCCTGGAGCGCGCCCGCGACGAGGTGACGAGCTGGTTCGGGGATGAGCGCGACGACGATCGCTACACCCGTAGCGACCGCGATTACGGGCGCTTCGAGCGCAACCCGCGCTGGCGCGACGAAGGCTATCGCCGCCCCTACACCGGACGTTTCGGCGGTGGCGGCGGAGCACCCGGCGAGGATGAACGATATCGGCCGATGACCGGCGATTACGGCCGCTCGAGCGCGCTTCACCCCGATGAATATCGCCAGGCCCGCGAGCCGACCGGTTCGGCGTCCGGCCTCTACGATCGCGATTATTCGAGCTGGCGCAAACGCCAGATCGACGATCTCGACCGCGACTATGACGAGTTCCGGCGCGAAAATTCCTCGCGTTTCGAGAGCGAGTTCACCTCGTGGCGCGGGAACCGGCAAGCCAAGCGCCAGCTGCTCGGCAACATCCGCGAGCATATGGCGGTGGTCGGTTCGGACGGTGAGCCGGTCGGCACGGTCGACAAGGTTCGCGGCGACCGTGTCATCCTGACCAAGGACGACAGCCCGGACGGCCGCCACCAGGCGATCAGCTGCGCGCTGATCGATCGGGTCGAAGGCGACACCGTGATGCTCGACCGCAAGGCCGAGGAGGCCAAGGCGCAATTCTCGAGCGAGGATCGCAATCGGGCCTTGTTCGAGCGCGACGACGACCGCGAGCCGGGCCCGCATATGTTGAACCGGAGCTTCTCCGGCACCTACTAAGTCTTTCCCCGCAAGCGAGAGCGAGCCCGGGCGCCATCGTGCGCCCGGGCTTTTTTGTGGCGCCCGACGCGCGTAGGGCACGGCCAAGGAGACTGATATGCCCCGAGCCTGGCACCTGGTGAAACGCCCGAGCGGAATGCCGACCCCAGCCGACGCAGAGCTTCGCGACATCGCCCTTCCGCCGCTTTGCGACGGACAGGTCCGGGTGGCCAACCGCTGGCTGTCGGTCGACCCCTACATGCGTGGGCGGATGAACGACGTGAAGAGCTACGTGCCCGCCTTCCAGCTTGGCGAGCCGCTGGAGGGCGGCGCGGTCGGCGAGGTGGTCGAGAGCCGCGACCCCGGCTTCAAGCCCGGCGACATGGTGCTGCACATGGCCGGCTGGCGCGACGAAGCGGTGGTCCCAGCCTCCGCACTCAACAAGCTCCCCGCCATACCCGGAGTCGAACCGCAGGCCTTCCTGGGCAACCTCGGCCTCACCGGCGGCACAGCCTATTTCGGCCTCCTCGACGCGGCCAGCGCGAAGGAAGGCGATATCGTGTTCGTCTCGGCCGCCGCGGGCGCTGTCGGCTCGGCGGTGGTGCAGATCGCCAAGGCCAAAGGCATGACGGTAATCGGCTCGGCCGGCGGCGCGGACAAGTGCGCCTTCGTGCGCGAGCTCGGCGCGGACGCGGTCGTCGATTACAAGGCCGGGCCGCTGGTGAAGTCGCTCGCCGCCGCCGCGCCGGATGGCATCGACGTCTATTTCGACAATGTCGGCGGCGATCATCTCGACGCCGCGCTGGCGCTCGCCCGAAAGGACGCCCGTTTCGCCATTTGCGGGATGATCGACGCCTACAACAGCGCGGAACCCACCCAGCTTCGCTACATCATGCGCATCATCGCCATGCGAATCCGCCTGCAGGGCTTCATCTATACCGATTACCTGCCGCGCCTCGGCGACTTCTATCGTGACATGGGCGGCTGGATCGCCGGCGGCCAGGTCAAGAGCCGCGACACGATCGTCGAGGGACTAGACAAGACCTTCGACGCCTTCCTCGGCCTGTTCAGCGGAGCCAATACGGGCAAGATGCTGGTGCGGCTCTAACGAGCGTAATTGCAGCTCGCCGGGTTGCCGCTCTTGAGGCCGCGCTGGAGCGCTTCCTGGCGCTGGGCGGCGCTGCCGTGCGTGAAGCTTTCGGGCACGACCCGTCCTTGCGTCTGCTTCTGCAGCGTGTCGTCGCCGATCGCCTCGGCGGCGCGCATGCCCTCCTCGATGTCGCCAGGCTCGAGCGCGCCGGACCTGGCGGCCCACACGCCGGCATAGCAATCGGCTTGGAGCTCGACCCCGACCTGAATCTGGTTGCCCTGCGCCTCGCCTGCGCTGGCCTGCGCCGAGCGCGCGCGGTCGAGCGTGCCTTCGAGGTTCTGGATGTGGTGGCCAACCTCATGCGCGATGACATAGGCCGCCGCCGCATCGCCCGGCGCCTGGAAGCGGCGCGACAGCTCCTCGAAGAAGACCGGGTCGATGTAGATCTTCTGGTCGGTCGGGCAGTAAAACGGCCCCATCGCCGCCTGCGCCGCGCCGCAGCCCGACTGGTTGAGGTTGGAATAGGCGACCAGCGTGGTCGGCCTGTACGTCCCGCCGGCCTGCTGGAACAGATTGCCCCACACCTGCTCGGT
>DASTDT010000034.1:0-2569 GCA_035710225.1 Sphingomicrobium sp. | reverse complement strand
GCGTGCGGGCCGGGGATTCGAACTGCCAATTGGCCTCTCGTGCATAGTGCTCCCGCGCCGCGCTTCGGTGACCGGCTTCGTCCAGCGCGGCACGTAACCCGCCGACGATCAGCCCGCGCACGGCGGCGGGATCGCGGAAGCGGACTTCGGTCTTGGCCGGGTGAACGTTGATGTCGACCTCGTCGTGCGGCACCTCGACGAACAAGGCGGCGACCGGGTGGCGGTCGCGGGCGAGCAGGTCGCGGTAGGCGGCGCGCAGGGCGCCGACCAGCAGCCGGTCCTTCACCGGACGCGAATTCACGAACAGATATTGCTGGTCGGCCATGCCGCGGTTGAAAGTCGGCAGGCTGGCGACCCCCGTCAGGCGCAGGCCGTCGCGGGTGCAGTCCACGCCCAGGCCGTGGCGGTCGAGCTCGTGACTGAGCAGCGCGGCGACGCGGGCCGGTCCGTCGGACGGCTGGACGCTGAGGCCGCGGCGGCCATCGTGCTCCAGTGTGAAAGCGACGTCGGGACGGGCCATGGCGAGCCGCTTCACGCTGTCGAGGCAGGCGGCATATTCGGCGCGCGGGGAGCGCAGGAACTTGCGGCGCGCGGGGACCTTGTCGAACAGGCCCTCCACCCGCACCCGGGTACCGGTCGGAATCGCGGTCGGCCCCTCGCCGGTGGGAACCCCATGGTCGATTGCGAGCCGCCAGCCGTCGGCGCCGGCGACCCGGCTTTCGAGGGTCAGGCGCGACACGCTGGCAATCGATGGAAGCGCCTCGCCGCGAAAGCCGAAGCTAGTGACCCGCTCGATCGCGTCGTCGGGAAGCTTGGAGGTGGCGTGGCGCTCGATCGCCAGGCGCATGTCGGGCGGGCTCATGCCCGAACCGTCGTCGGCCACCTCGATGAGGTCGAGGCCGCCCGCCGACAGGCGGATAGCGATGGTCCGGGCACCGGCATCGAGGGCATTTTCGACGAGTTCCTTGAGCGCGCTGGCGGGGCGTTCGACCACCTCGCCGGCGGCGATCCGGTCAACCAGTTCGGACGGCAGCCTTCTTATTGACATGGCATGTTTCCTAGCCCAATCCACAGCCGCCCGCGAGGCGCTGTTTTGCGAGGAAATTCAGCTTTCTTTGACCGGGAACGGATTAATCGGCGGTAAAGGGTAGGCGCCGCCATAGGCCGTCTGCCCGACCCCGCGACTGTGAGGCGACAAACGCATGTTCTGGAACCGTTGGCTTAAGTGGATGTCCCACGACATGGCGATCGACCTCGGGACCGCCAACACTTTGGTCTATGTGCGCGGACGCGGAATCGTTCTCAACGAGCCGTCCGTGGTGGCGATCGAGACGATCAACGGCGTCAAGCGCGTGAAGGCGGTCGGCGACGACGCCAAGCTGATGATGGGCAAGACGCCCGACCAGATCGAAGCGATCCGGCCGCTTCGCGACGGAGTCATCGCCGACATCGACGTCGCCGAGGACATGATCAAATACTTCATCCGCAAGGTCCACGGCGGCAAGATGTCGAGCTGGCGCTTCCCGGAGATCGTGATTTGCGTCCCGTCCGGTTCGACATCGGTCGAGCGGCGCGCGATCCGCGACGCGGCGTCGAACGCCGGTGCCAGCCAGGTCTATCTGATCGAAGAGCCGATGGCCGCCGCGATCGGCGCCAACATGCCGGTCACCGAGCCGGTCGGGTCGATGGTGGTGGACATCGGCGGCGGCACCACCGAAGTCGCGGTGCTGAGTCTCCGCGGCCTTGCCTACACCACCTCGGTCCGCGTCGGCGGCGACAAGATGGACGAAGCGATCAGTTCCTACGTCCGGCGCAACCACAACCTTCTGATTGGTGAAGCGACCGCCGAGCGGATCAAGAAGGAAGTCGGAATCGCCAAACCGCCGGCCGACGGGATCGGCCTGACGGTGCACATCAAGGGCCGCGACCTGGTCAATGGGGTGCCCAAGGAAATCACCATCAACCAGGGACAGATCGCCGAGGCATTGTCGGAACCGGTTGGAACGATTGTCGAGGGTGTCCGGATCGCGCTCGAGAACACCGCGCCGGAGCTTGCCGCCGACATTTGCGACCAGGGCATCGTCCTGACCGGCGGCGGGGCCCTCCTCCAGGGGCTCGACGAAGTGCTCCGCGACGAAACCGGCTTGCCGGTGACGGTGGCCGAGGATCCGCTGACCTGCGTCGCGCTGGGCACCGGACGGGCGCTGGAGGAAGAGCAGTTCCGCGGCGTCCTGCAGACGGCTTAAGGAGCCGTTGAGCAGTGGCCGCCCCGGCTGGCCCCCGCCCCGGCTGGTCCAGGCGAGCGCAATATAGCCTGTTCTTCGGCTTCGTGGCGGCGGTAGCCGGGCTCATCGCCGGCCTGATCATGCTCGGTTTGTCGATCGTTTCGCCCTCCAGCTATCAGACTGTGCGGGGCGCCGCGCTCGACGTCATGTCACCGGTCACCAACGGGCTGTCCGACGTGTCGGCCACGGTGTCGGGCCTGGCCAGCGGAGCCGGCGACTATTGGGACGCAGCGGACCAGAACGCCGCTCTCAAGGCCCAGAACGCCGCGCTGCGCCGGCAGATC
>DASTDT010000033.1:0-10934 GCA_035710225.1 Sphingomicrobium sp. | reverse complement strand
TCACCGACGAGGCGACGAGCGCGGTCATGAGGTTGGCGGCGAGCCAGCGCACGCGTTCCTTGTAGGTGTCGAAGATCGGCTCGTTGATGTCGCCGTCGCCCGCGCCCGAGAGCAACAGGGCGTCCTCGCCGGCTTCCTCCTGGATGATTTGGACGATTTCATCGACGGTGATCATGCCGACGAGGCGTCCGGCTGGGTCGACGACCGCGGCCGAGATCAGCGCATATTTCTGGAACTTGAGTGCGACCTCCTCCTGGTCGAGGTCGGTCGGGATCAGCGTCTGCTTCTTGAGCATGATGGCGTCGACGCGAATCGAGCGGTCCGAGCGCAGGATGGTCGAGAGCTTGCACGTGCCGACCGGGTGGTGGGCCGGCGAGACGACGAATACTTCCCAGAAATCGGTCGCCAGCTCGTCGCTCGAGCGCAAATAGTCGATGACCTGGCCGACAGTCCAATGTTCGGGCACCGCGATGAGGTCGCGCTGCATCAGGCGGCCGGCGGATTCCTCGGCGTAGGTCAGCGCTTCCTCGACCGCGGCGCGATCGTCGGGCTCCATCGCGCGCAGCACCGCGCGCTGCTCATGTTCCTCGAGGTCCTCGATGATCGCGACCGCGTCGTCGGTGTCGAGATCGCCGGCCAGCTCGGCGACGCGCTCCGGAGCCATTTCGTCGAGCAGCGTCTCGCGGACGTGCTCGTTCAGCTCGGCATAGACGTCGGCGTCGACGATCTCGGCCAGAGCGGCGACCAGGCCCTCGCGCTCGTCGGCGGCGGCGAGCTCGATGAGGTCGGCGACGTCGGCCGGGTGGAGCGGTTCGACCAATGCGCGGGCGGTATCGTTGTCGCCGGCGGCAACCGCATCGAGCACGCGGTCGACGAACCTGCCGTAAAAACGGTCTTCGTCGTCCTTGATGTGATCGGCCTGGCGATCGACGGGCGGGGCGGCGATGTTCTCGCTGTCGACCATCGATTGTCCCCTCAGCTCGGCGCGGGCTCTCCCTATGGCGGCGAGGCCTCTGGCGCAAGCGCGAGCGCCCGCCTACATGGCCGTCCAAATCCAAGGAGAATGACGAACATGGCCGATACCCTGACGCTTTCGCTTTCGACCGGCGGCGACGTGGTCATCAAGCTTCGCCCCGACCTAGCGCCGGGGCATGTCGCGCGGATCACCGACCTTGCCACGAAGGGCTTTTATGACGGCGTCCCGTTCCACCGGGTGATTCCCGGTTTCATGGCTCAAGGCGGCGACCCGTCCGGAACCGGCATGGGCGGTAGCGACCTTCCCGATCTTAAGGCCGAATTCAGCTCGGCGCCGCACAAGCGCGGCACTTGCTCGATGGCGCGCACTTCGAACCCCGACAGTGCCAACAGCCAGTTCTTCATCTGTTTCGACGACGCCGGTTTCCTCGACCGCCAATATACGGTGTGGGGCGAGGTCCAGAGCGGGATGGAGCATGTCGACGCGCTGCCGACCGGTGAGCCGGTGCCCGAGCCGGGCCGGATCGAGAAGGCGAGCGTCGCCTAGGGCGCCTTGCGGGCCGCACGCATCGGCTGGACCTTTCCGTAAGTGAGGCTGCGCCACAGCCATTCGACGGGACCGAACCGGAAGTGGGCAAGCCACCAGCGGCTGTAGGCCAGCTGGAACGCGAACAAGCCGAGCGCAAACGGGAATACGAACGCCAGGCCGAAGCGGCCGATCAGCGCCAGGCCCCAGCCGTAGAAGATCACGCCCTGGAGCACGGTCTGCATCAAGTAGTTGGTGAGCGCCATGCGGCCGGCCGGCGCGGCCCATTCGACCAGCCGGCGGCGGCCGGCGGCCCACAATAGCCCCGCCCCGGCGACGTAGCCGAGCGCCAGCGTCGGGGTCGACAGGCAGTAAAGCGCTTCTACCGCGACCCGGACGGCTGGCGTGTTAGGCCCGGCCATGTCGAGCGCGGCGCGGCCGAAGGCCAGCGGTAAGCCTGCGCCGAGGCCGATCGTCGCGACTCGTCGGAGCGACGCGCGGTGAGCGGCCGGATCGGCGTACATCGCACGGCGGCCGACCCACAGGCCGACGAGGAACATCGCCAGCACCTTGGCCGGGCGCAACTGGTAGACGAGATCCCCGACGCGGAACCAGATCTCCGCTGGGTGGACGGGAAGCTGGCGGATAAATGAAGTGTCGCGATAATAGACCAGCGGGCTGACGTTCGTATCGATCCCGAGCGCGGTCAGCGCGGCCATGCCCTGTCCGTAAAACCACTGCGATGCATTGAATCCGCTTAGGTGGATCAGCGCCGACCAGGCAATTGGCGCGAGCCACAGAAGCGCTGCCGAGAGCAGCAGATTGCGGTCGGATACCTTGCGGAACAGCAGCAGCACTGCGCCCATCAGCGCATAGAGCGCGACGATGTCGCCGAACCACAGCAGCATCAGGTGGGCGATGCCGATCAGGAATAACACCGCCAGCCTGCGCAGATAGCGTCCGGCGCCTTCGCCGCGCGCCTCGAGCCGGCCGAGCTGGATGGCGAAGCCAATCCCAAACAATAGCGAGAAGATTGAATAGAATTTGCCGGTGAACAGCCATTCGATCAGCAATTCGGAAAGGTCGTCGAAGGCCGAGCCGAGCGCCGCCGCGCGGCCGGCCTCGTCGTTCATGCCGAAGCCGATGAAGCCGACCATGTTGACGGTGAGGATGCCAAGGAGCGCCAGGCCGCGAAGCCCGTCGAGCAGGTGCGAGCGCTCTTCCGGTACGGCCGGTGATGTGGTCATGTCTGGCTTCCCCCGTCGCCGTTCCGGACGATAGTCTCGCCCGCGGTCGAAATCCATGGAGTTGCGAATGACCGTAACCGTGATCACCGGCGCGTCGGCCGGGCTTGGAGCCGATTTCGCCCGGCAGTTGTCGGCGCGCGGGAAGAGGCTGGTGCTGGTCGCCCGGCGCAAGGACAGGCTGGAGACGCTGGCGAGCGAACTCGGCAATGCCCGGGCGGTGGGAATCGACCTTGGCGAGCCGGGCGCGGCCGGGCGGCTGATGGCGGACGTCGCTGCCCAGAAGGAGGAAGTAGACTGCCTGATCAACAACGCCGGATTCGGACTGTGGGGCCGGTTCGCCAATCTCGACGGAGCACGCCAGCGGCAGATGATCGACCTCAATTGCGGGGCGCTAGTCGAGCTTTGCCATGCCGTGCTTCCGGCAATGTTAGAGCGCGGCGAAGGCGCGATCCTCAATGTCGCCTCGACCGCCGCGTTCCAGCCCGGACCTGGAATGGCGACCTATTTCGCGACCAAGGCCTTCGTCCTGAGCTTCAGCGAGGCGCTTCACGAGGAGGTGGCAAAGGCCGGCGTGCGCGTGACCGCCTTGTGCCCGGGTCCAACCGCCACCGAGTTCGGCGCGGTCGCCGGCTTCAAGGGCAATGGTGCGTTCGACAAGCTGAGCGCAACTTCCGCCGATGTCGTCGCCGCCGGTCTAAGGGCGCTCGATTCGAACCGCGCGGTGGCAATTCCCGGCCTCGTTAACAAGCTCGGCGCCCAGGGGCAGCGCTTCTTCCCCCGCGCCCTTGTGCGCAAGGTTACCGCAGCGATCAAATATTAGGCGTCCAGTTCAAGCTTTGCGAGCAGCGCGGGATAGCGGGGGTGGTCGCGGATCGGATCGAGGTCGGCATCTTCCATGAACCAGTTCTTCTGCTCGCCGCCGACTCCGTTCGACCAGATTTCGAGCACATCGATGGCGCGATCGGCGTCGCCCAGCTGCGCGTAGCAGCAAGCCGCGTTGTAGCGCCCGTTGTTGTCCTCGGGATCGATCGCCAGCGCCCGCTCCATCATCGCGATCGCCGCCTCCTTCTCGCCTAGGGCGGCAAGCGCGCACGCGGCACCCTGCGCCGGGCGGGCCGATTCAGGGTAGAGTCGCAAGGTCTCTTCGGCCCGCTTGACGCCGAGCCGTGCGTAGCGCTCCGCCTCCTCCAGCCGGCCCTGCGACCGCAACACGGTCTGCATCAGCAGCGCCGGCTGCGAATCGTCAGGCTGGATTTCGAGCGCCCGGGTGAACAGGGCCACCGCGCGGTCGAGATTGCCGTCGGTCACGCAGAAACGGGCGAACGACAAATTTGCGTCGAAGCTTCCTGGATCCAGCTCGAGCGCCCGTTCGAACGCCGCGGCCGCCTCGGCGCGCCGTCCACTGTTGGCCAGCGCGACCCCGCGGGCAGCATGTGCCTCGGCAAGATTGGGGTCGAGCGACAGGGCCTTGTCCGTCAAGGCAAGGATTTCCCACCCGGCGATCGGCGCGTTGTACCAGCCGCTGAGCCGCGAGTCGCAGTTGGCGATGCCGGCATAGGCGCGGGCATAAGCTGGATCGAGCTCGACCGCCTTGGCGAACATCTGACGGGCAAGCATCAGGAATGCCTTGGTCGAATGGTGGAAAAGTTGCCGGCCCTTGAGGTAGAGCGAATAGGCTTCGACGTTGGCGGTCGGCGCCTGGGCGATTGCCTTTTTCTCGGTCGGCAGAAGCTTGATCTTGAGCTGGTCGACGATGGTCTGTGTGATCTCGTCCTGGATTGCGAAAATGTCGGTGAGGTCGCGGTCGTAGCGGTCGGCCCAAAGGTGGCCCCCGGTTGCGCCATCGATCAGCTGGCCCGTAATCCGTACCCGGTTACCGGCTTTCCGAACGCTACCTTCAAGCAGATATTTGACGCCAAGTTCGCTGGCTACGGTGGGCAGGTGGGGCGATTGGCCCTTGTAGGCGAAGCTGGTGTTGCGGCCGACGACGAACAGTCCGCTGACTTTCGACAGGTCGGTGATGATGTCTTCCGAAATGCCGTCGGAGAAGAATTCCTGCTCGGGATCGCCGCTCATGTTGTCGAAGGGCAAGACCGCGATCGACGGCTTCTCGTCCTCGGCCGGAGCGTCCTTGGCAAGCGAACCCGTTTCCGCTTCCGCTTGCGGGGGGCCGACGTTGAACACACGCACGGCCTGCGCGATGTTCTTCAAATTATGCTCGCCCATGTCCTCGAAGCCGACGTCGAGGCGGTTGCCGACATTGTCCTTGACCGCCGAGGAGACGGCGACCCCGCCGGGACGGCCGACGCCTTCGATCCGCGAGGCGACATTGACGCCGTCGCCGAACAGGTCGCCATCCTCGACGATGACGTCGCCGAGGTGAATGCCAATCCGGAGCTCGATCCGCCGGTCCTCTGGAATCTCGACATTTCGGCTGCGCATTTCGCGCTGGACGTCGAGCGCACATTCAACTGCGTCGACCACACTCGGGAATTCAACCAGAAGGCCATCGCCGGTCAGCTTGACCACCCGCCCGCCGCGGGCGGCGATGCGCGGCTCGATCACTTCGCTTCGGCGATGATTGAGCGCGGCCAGGGTGCCGACCTCGTTGGTGCCCATCAATCGGCTGTAACCGACGACATCGGCGGCCATTATTGCGGACAGGCGGCGTTCCATAGGCAATGCGGCCTCTATTGGTCGCGGCCCTCTACCACGGCGCGCCGGGACAGCGCGACTCTTTCAGCGCCGGCCAATTCAGCACCGGCCAACCCGCGCGGCCAAGGGCCTTCGCCGCTCACGCAATCGCCGCGCGCTGTTCCTTGAGTCGGGCGGTCAGCGACTGGAAGCGGGGATCATCGCGAATCTTGTCGAAATCAGAATCGGTCTCAAGCCACATCTCCATCTCGCTGCCGCTGTTCCCCGCCCATTTTTCGAGCGCTGCGAAGGCTTTGTCGATCTCCCCGAGCTGGGTGTAGGTGCAAGCCGCGTTGTAGGACACGATTGGGTCCTCCGGATCGATGAACATCGCGCGCTCGAGCCAGTCTATCGCCTTCTCGCGCTCGCCGATGCGGGCTAGGGTCGGCGCGCCGAGCTGGGCCGGTCGCGAATTTTCGGGATGAAGCCGGAGCGCTTCTTCGGCGCGCTTGATTCCGAGCCGCGCGTAACGCTCCGCTTCGACCGGCCGGTCGAGCGCCATCAGCACCGAATCGACCAGCATCGGGCTTTGCCAATCGTCGGGGTTGAGCTCCACCGCCCGTTCGAACAGAGGCACGGATTGTTCGAGCTTGCCCTGGGTCACGTTGAACCGGGCAAAGGCGAGATGGGCGTCGAAATTGTTCGGGTCGGTGGCCAGCGCCCGTTCGAACGACTTGGTGGCTTCCTCGATGTCGCCGCGGTTGCCGAGCGCGACTCCGCGCGCGACATGTGCCTCGGCAAGGTCCGGATCGAGCGCGATCGCCTTGTTTGCGGCGGCGAGGATGCCGTCCGGATCGATCTCTTCGCGATACCAGTTCTCGAGCCGCGCATCGCAGATCGCCATTCCGGCATAGGCCCGCGCGTAAAGCGGGTCGATCTCGGCCGCCTTGGCGAACATCTGCCGGGCCAGCCGAAGCAGGACCCGCGTCGAATTGAAGAAGAACTGACGGCCCTTGAGATAATAGGTGTAGGCCTCGACATTGGCCGTCGGTGCCTGGGCAATCGCCTTCTTCTCCTTGGGCAGAAGCTTGATCTTGAGCTGCTCGACGATCGCCTGGGTGATCTCGTCCTGGATGGCGAAGATGTCGGTGAGGTCGCGGTCGTAGCGATCGGCCCACAGATGCCCGCCACTGGCCCCGTCGATCAGCTGCGCATTGACCCGCACCCGCTCGCCAGCCTTGCGGACGCTGCCCTCGAGGATGAACCTGGTGCCCAGCTCGGCCGCAACCTGCTGGAGCTGGACCGCCTTGCCCTTGTAAGTGAAGCTGGTGTTGCGGCCGACCACGAACAGGCCGCTGACCTTGGACAAATCGGTGATGATGTCCTCGGTGATTCCGTCGGAAAAAAATTCCTGGCCGGGATCGTCGCTCATGTTGTTGAATGGGAGAACAGCGATCGACGGCTTGTCGGCCTCGGGGACCTCGACGTCGGCGTTCGAATCCGCGGGACCGGACGGCCGCTCGTCGATCACGACGTTGAACGCGCGAACCGGAAACTCGATGTTCTTGAGGTCCTGGTCGCCGATGTCCTCGAAGTCGAGCTCGAGCTTGTTGCCGACATTCTCGCGCACCGAACTAGACACCGTCACTCCGCCTGGCCGGGCGATTCCCTCGAGGCGGGAGGCGACGTTGACCCCATCGCCGAAGATGTCGTCACCATCGACGATGACGTCGCCCAGATTGACCCCGATTCGAAACTCGATGCGCCGATCGTCGGGCACGTCGGCATTGCGCGTGCGCATTTCGCGTTGGACGTGAGCGGCGCATTCGACCGCCGCCACCACGCTCGGGAATTCCACCAGCATGCCATCGCCGGTTAGCTTGACGATACGGCCGCCCTTTGCGGCAATTCCGGGGTCGATCATCTCGGTGCGATGCTGCTTGAGCGCGGTCAGCGTGCCGACCTCATTGGCACCCATAAGGCGGCTGTAGCCGACGACGTCGGCGGCCATGATCGCGGCGAGGCGTCGTTCCATCGGCTCCGTGCTACCCCTCACATCCGCCGCAGTGCTAGCACAGTCATTGCGGTCAATGCCATGCCGGGACGAGGAGGACGGCGCTTTGCCGGCCGCGCCTGCCGGCCGCTCTTTAATCGGCGGGGGTCGACCCCCAATTGAACCCTAGGCAAAGTGCGCCGTTCGACAGGCAGCGCAGCGGGCTTTTCACGACAAACAAGGATCATCGATGGCGGATTCGGAAAACTTGACCCGGCTGCAGGTCGCCAATCTGGCGCCGGGCGACAGCGGGCGCGGCGTGGCCCGGCTGCCGCTGGCGCTGATGAAGGCGCTCGGCCTCAAGGAAGGCGACGTCATCGAGATCGTAGGGAAGCGGTCCACTGGTGCTCGGGCGATTCGCCCCTATGACGATGACGATGGCCTCGAGATCATCCGTCTCGACGGCCTTCAGCGCGCCAATGCCGGCGTCGGCTCTGGCGATTTCGTCGAGATTCGCAAGGCGACCAGCAAGCCCGCGACCCGTGTTGTGTTCGCTCCGGCGCAGGACAACATCCGGCTCCAGGGATCGGCCGAGGCGCTCAAGCGCAGCTTCGCCGGGCGGCCACTAACCGCCGGCGACACCGTAGCAACCGCCGGCCACCAGCGGGTCAATGCCGATATGCCCGACCATATCCGGCAATTGCTCAACGCCCCCGCCTTCTCGCTCCAGGAAGTGCGGATGACGGTGGTATCGGCGTCGCCGAAGGGCATCGTGCACATCGGCGCGGACACGCTGGTCGAGCTGCTTCCCGAATATACCGCCAAGATCAAGGGTGAGCGCCGCGCCGACGTTACCTATGACGATCTCGGCGGGATGGGCGGGACGATCGACGCGCTAAGGGAGATGGTTGAGCTTCCGCTGCGCCACCCGGAGCTGTTCCAGCGACTCGGCGTCGACCCGCCGCGCGGGGTGCTGCTGCACGGCCCCCCGGGCACCGGCAAGACGCGGCTGGCGCGCGCCGTCGCCAATGAAAGCGAAGCGCAATTCTTCCACATCGCCGGGCCCGAAATCATGGGCAGCGCCTATGGCGAGAGCGAGAAGCGGCTGCGCGAGATCTTCGAGGAAGCCGCCAAGGCGGCGCCGTCAATCATCTTCATCGACGAGGTGGATTCGATCGCGCCCAAGCGCAGCCAGGTCTCGGGCGAGGCCGAAAAGCGGCTGGTGGCGCAGCTGCTGACGCTGATGGACGGGCTCGAGCCAAGGCAGAACCTGGTGGTCATCGCCGCGACCAACCGGCCGGAGGGGCTGGACGAGGCGCTTCGGCGCCCCGGCCGCTTCGACCGCGAGATCGTCGTCGGGGTGCCCGACGAAACCGGGCGGCGCGAGATCCTTGCCATCCACACCCGGGGAATGCCGCTCGCGGAGGGCGTTGACCTCGACCAGCTTGCGCGGCGCACCTACGGCTTCGTCGGTGCCGACCTCGCCGCCTTGGTGCGCGAAGCGGCGCTCGAGGCGGTGCGGCGGATCATGCCCAAGCTCGACTTGTCGCAGGATAGTATTCCGACCGAAATCCTCGACGCGTTGTCGGTCGAGAGCCGTGACATCGACAACGCGCTGAAGCGGGTCCAGCCGTCGGCGATGCGCGAAGTGATGGTCGAGATGCCCAACATCGGCTGGGACGATGTCGGCGGGCTCGACGAAGCGCGCGACAAGCTGCGGGAGGGTGTCGAGCTTCCATTGAGGCATCCGGCCGCCTTCCGACGGCTGGGCATCCGCCCGGCGCGCGGCTTCCTGCTCTACGGACCGCCCGGCACGGGCAAGACTCTGCTTGCCAAGGCCGTTGCGCGCGAGAGCGAGGCCAATTTCATTGCCACCAAGTCGAGCGATCTGTTGAGCAAATGGTACGGCGAGAGCGAGCAGCAGATCGCACGCCTGTTCGCCCGTGCGCGCCAGGTGGCGCCGACGGTCATCTTCATCGACGAACTGGACAGTCTTGTGCCGGTGCGCGGCGGCGGAATGGGCGAGCCGCAGGTCACCGAGCGGGTGGTCAACCAGATCCTGAGCGAGATGGACGGGCTCGAGGAACTCAACAACGTCGTCCTAATCGGCGCCACCAACCGGCCCAATCTGATCGATCCGGCGCTGCTTCGCCCCGGCCGGTTCGACGAATTGATCTATGTCGGCCCGCCGGACGCCGCCGGGCGGCGGCGGATCTTGGCGATCCACACGAAAGCGATGCCCCTGGCCAAGGACGTCGACCTTGAGAGCCTGGCCCGGCGAACGGAGAATTTCACGGGCGCGGACCTCGAAGATCTCGTTCGCCGCGCCGGCCTTACCGCGCTTCGCCGCGATCTCGAAAAGGGTAGTGTGACCAAGGCCGATTTCGAAGCGGCGCTGGCCGAGACCCGGGCTTCGGTAACGGAGGAGATGCTGGCCGACTACGCCCGCATCCGCGAAACTCTGAAGTCCGACGCGGTCAAGCCGGTCGGCGGGATCGGCTTCGTATTACCTGGAATGCTGCGACCAAAGGGGCGCGACGACGGCAAGAGCCAGGCCTGAAGCTCAATCCAGCCGCCGCCACGCCCAGGCCGCAAGGATGACCATTCCGGCCGCGCAAAGGATCGACGGCAGATCGGGGTGAACCGCGTAGATCAGCATTGTGAGCGTCGGTGCGGCAACATAGGAAATGCCGTTCGCGGCGGTGATGATCCCGGCGATCGCGCCCTGCTCCCCAAGCGATACGGCGAGGCTCGCTCCGCCGGTGAAACCGGGGCGGGTCAAGCCAAAGCCGAGGCTGGCGATCGAGAAGCCGAGGACCAGGCCATATAGGTCCGCCGCCATCGCCAGCGCGGCAAAGCCGGCCGCGGCAATCAGCGAGCCGACGGCAACCAGAGCCCGCGGGCTCATCGCCATTCGCGGGATGAGGCCCCATTGCGCGCCGAGCGTCGCGAACGCCCCCGCCATCAGCACGATCGCGATCGGGCCTTCCGAGCCCATCGGCTCGAGTGCCAGCCGATCGATGACGAGGAAGCCCAGGTAAGTCAGCACCGCCGCCTGGGCGTGACCGGAAGCGACCCCGGCGACGATCCAGTGGCGGATTCGCCGGTCCGTCCAGCGCATCCTGGTGGCGGAGCGCGGAGCGGTGGCGGCGACGACGCTGGCGCCTGTCGTCGGCGTGGCGATCGAGGGATAGCTCATCGCCGCGCCATGGCCGGCGCGACGGCCGCGGCGCGGACGGGCGTCGTCGGGCAGCCAGCGCCAGATCGCCAGCCACACGGCGAGGCCGATCAGCGCGAAACCGAAGAATGGTCCTGGCAAGCCGGTCGATTCGAGCACGAAGAGGGGCGCCATCGCCGGGCCGATGACTGTTCCGAGGCCAAAGCTCGAGGCGAGGGCGGATAGCGCCGCCACGCGTGCGCTGCGCCGGGTGCGCGAGGCGAGGTAGGCCTGGGTCGCGCTCGGCGTGGCGGAGCCGAGCGCGCCGTAAATCGCGCGGGCGAAACCGAACAGGACGAAGGCGGCCGCGGCGCCGACCCAGCCGCTCAAACCGGCTTTAAG
>DASTDT010000032.1:0-11847 GCA_035710225.1 Sphingomicrobium sp. | reverse complement strand
ACCTCAACGGCATTCGCGCCCGGCTACCCCGCCTGCTCGAATATCTCGAACGCGAGCAGCCCGACGTGGTCTGCCTGCAGGAGCTGAAATGCGCCGACGACGCGCTTCCGATCGGCGGCATTGAGGGCGCCGGCTACCAGGCAGTGTGGCACGGCCAGAAGGGGTTCAATGGGGTTGCCATTCTCTCGCGCGGCTCCGCGCCGGTGCTCCGCCAAGTCGGCCTTCCCGGCGATCCGGACGACAGCCACAGCCGTTATATCGAGGCGGAGGTCGACGATTTCGTGGTCGGCTCCATCTATCTGCCCAACGGCAATCCGGTCGGCACCGAGAAATTCGACTACAAGCTGAAGTGGATGGAGCGGCTTCGCCTGCACGCCGCCGAGCTTCTCGCCGGCGAGCGGCCGGTGGTTCTTGCCGGGGATTACAATGTCATCCCCGAGGACCGCGACACGTTCAGCCGCCGGGCGATGGCCCACGACGCCCTGTTCCAGCCCGAAAGCCAGCAGGCGTTCCGGCGGCTGGTCAACCAGGGCTGGACCGACGCGCTGCGCGCCTTCCATCCCGACGAGCCGAAGCTGTTCACCTTCTGGGATTACACCGCCGGGGCCTGGCAGCGCGACGCGGGGTTCCGGATCGATCATCTGCTCTGCTCGCCGCGCGCGGCCGACCGGCTGCTCGGCGCCGAGGTCCACAAATGGGCACGTGGCGAGGAAAAGGCCTCGGACCACGCGCCGGTGGCGATCGATCTGGCCTAGAGCAGCGCCTTCCCACGGCCATCCCCCGGATGGCCGCTACAGGCGCTTCTCGTAGATCCGGTAGGTGTGGTTGATTCCCGCCCCGGGCAGCTCGGCAATCGACATCATGCCCTGATTGTCCTCCAGCACCCAGCCGAACTCGCCGCCGGTGATTCCATATTTGTCGACGCACAGGCGGCGCGAATATTCGATCATCATGAAGGCGAACTGGCTCGCCAGCCGGCTCGACTGAAATTCCTTGCGGACGCCCATCAGGGGCACTCGCGCGCGGCTGGTGGCCACCCGCTTCAGGCGCCACAGCAGCTTGGCCCAGCCGAACGGCAGCAGGCGTCCGTTTAGGTCGGCGATCATCTCGTTGACGTCGGGGATGGTGATCATGAAGGCGACTGGGCGGAAGCCGGAGCCGTCGTCATATTCGCCGATCTTGACCAGATCCTCGACGATGATCGGCTTCAGCTTTTTCCCGGCATAGGCGATCTCGGCTTCGGTCAGGGGCACATAGCCCCAATTGTCCGACCAGGCGTCGTTGAGGATGTCGAGGATGATCGCCGCTTCCTCGGCGAACTTGCCCTTGTCGACATCGCGGATTCGGATTTTCGGATTGCGCTCGCCCGAGCGGATCAGGCGATCGATGACCGGGATCATCGCGATCCTGATGTCGAGCGCAAAGGTATGGAGGTCCTTCGCCTTGGCATAACCGGCGGCCTCGATCCACGCGCGATATTCGGGGCGGTGATGGCCCATCATGGCCATCGGCCGCTCGTCGAAGCCCTTGATCAGCAGGCCCGGTTCGTCCCAGATCGACAGGCTGATCGGACCCAGCGCCCTGGTCATGCCCTGCCCGCGTAGCGAGTCCTCGGCAGCCGCGATCAGGGCCGCCGCGGCGGTTCCGTCGAGCGCGTCGAAAAAGCCCCATTGCCCGGTCTTCGGCATCCTTGGCTGGACGAGGTCGTCGACCTGGGCGCTGATGCGGCCGGCCACGTCGTCGCCGCGCCACGCCAGGAACAGCTCGGCGCGGCCGTGGCCGAACCACGGGTTCTCCTTCGGGTCGAGCAGGGCGTGGACCTCGCTCTTGAGCGGCGGCACCCAGGCGGGATCCTCCTTGTAGACCGTCCATGCGAAGTCGACGAAGGCGCGGCGATCGGCGGTGGAGCGGACAGGGCGGATGGCGAGGTCGCTCATGGTCCGGCCTTGGCTAGTCGCTCGTCAGTGGCTTGTCACCGTTCAGTCCCCGCTCAGGCCTTGTGTGGCCATGTTCGTGCCACGATGTTGGGGCAATCGGCCCCGCTGGACGCACAGATGAAATCGATGACCTTCCCCTCCGGCGCTTCGACCGCCGCCCGAGCCGCCGTCCGCGGCGACGACAAGGTCATGCTGCGCGCGGCCGCCAATCTGACGCGGGAGCTCAACGCACCGAATGCGGCGGTGTATTGGGCCGACATGCTCGGCTCGGCGGCGCTCGGCTATGGCGCGCTCGCCGCCGCCATCGCCGCGCCATCCATCGGCTGGACGCTGTTGGCGGCGGTGGTCGCCGTGCTTGCGCTCTACCGCGCCGGCTCGTTCATCCACGAGCTGACTCACATCAAGGCCGGCGCGCTGCCCGGCTTCAAGCTGGCTTGGAACGCGCTGGTCGGCGTGCCGCTGCTGGTGCCTTCGTTCATGTACGAGGGCATCCACAACATGCACCACGCCAAGATCCGCTACGGCACGATCGAGGATCCCGAATATCTCCCGCTGGCGCTGATGCGCCCATGGACCTTGCCGTTGTTCGTGGTGGCGGCGCTGTTCGCACCGGCCGCGCTGATGCTGCGCTTCGCCGTGCTGGCGCCGCTGTCGCTGCTTAGCCCGAAGCTTCGCGCCCTCGTCGTCGGCCGCTTCTCCGGGCTTCAGATCAACCCCCTGTTCCGCCGCAAGCCGCCGGAGGGCGAGTTCGCGCGTCACTGGGCGCTGATGGAGGCCGCCGCCAGCCTGTGGGCGATCACGCTCATCGCGCTGGTCGCGATCGGCATCGTCCCGCTGCGCGCCTTCCTCATCTTCACCGGCATCGCCTCGGGCGTGATGCTGCTCAATCAGGTTCGCACCCTCGTCGCCCATCTGTGGGAGAACGAGGGCGAGCCGATGAGCGTCACCGATCAATATCTCGACACCGTCAACGTGCCGCCGCCGGGCATCTGGGGCGAACTGTGGGCGCCGGTTGGCCTGCGCTACCACGCGCTTCACCACCTGCTTCCGGGCATTCCCTATCACGCGCTGCCGGTCGCGCACCGGCGCCTTATCGCCGAATTGGACGCGGACTCGGCCTATCATTCTTCGAAC
The DNA here is from genome assembly GCA_035710225.1 of Sphingomicrobium sp. Taxonomy (GTDB): domain Bacteria; phylum Pseudomonadota; class Alphaproteobacteria; order Sphingomonadales; family Sphingomonadaceae; genus Sphingomicrobium. The sequence continues at coordinate 8,776 of DASTDT010000032.1, read as the reverse complement.
CGCCGCGGCCTCCTGCCGCTGGTCGGCCGGCTCGCCGCGGCGTCGTGGCGGGGCTCTACTCCTCGGAGCGGATGAGGATCGCTTCGCCGATCAGCGCGAACAGCATCAGCGGCGCCCAGGCGGCGAGCCAGCCGGGATAGGCTCCGGCATTGCCGAGCGCGAGGCTGAGGTTGTCGACCACGAAATAGGCGAATCCGAGCGCCATCCCGGCGGCGGCGCGGAGCAGCACCCGGCCGGATCGGGCCAGGCCGAAGGCCGCGATCGCCGCCAGCAAGGGCATCAGCACCACCGACAATGGCGCGCTGAACTTGTGCCAGTAGCCGGCGCGGGCCTCGTCGGTCGGTCGGCCGGCGGCCTCAAGCTCGGCGATCGACTGGCGAAGCCGCAGCACGTCCTGCTCGCCGGCGCGGACCTTGGCGAGGTTGAAGCGGTCGGGCGTGACTCCGGGAAGGGCGTCGAGCGCTGGCAGCCGGCGGGCGACGTTCATGTCGGCGTCGTAGACTCGCACGTCCTCGAGGCGCCAGCCGGATCCCTGGCGGATTCCTTCTTCGGCGACGATGACCCGGGTCAGCGAATTGCCGTCGCGCTCGAACACGGTGACGTCGCGCAGCCGCGCGTCGGGGCCTCGGCCGATGACCAGCTTGGCGCGCGCGAAATCCTCGCCGCTCTTGACCCACACGTTGGACTGAACGCCGCTGTCGGCCTTCAGCGGCTCATAGTCGTTGTCGCTCCACGCAGTCACGGTGCGGGTCGAATCCGCCGCCACCGCCTCGTTGAAGGCGAAGGCGATTGCGGCGAGGCCGAGGCTTGCGAGCAGCATCGGGGCGAGGATCTGGTGGGCGGACAGGCCGGCCGATTTCATCGCCACGATCTCGCTGTGCTGGTTCAGGCTGACCAGTGCGATCAGGGTCCCGAGCAGCGCCGAAAACGGCAGGAAGCGCTGGATCAGGAGCGGCACGCGCAAGGAGACGTAGCGCCACAGCTCGGCCTCGCCATTGCCCTCGACCCGCAGGATCTTGCCGGATTCGCCCAGCAGGTCGAGCGACATCAGCACCAGCACCAGGAGGACGAGGACGGCCAGCGTGCGGGTCAGGAACAGCCGGGTCAGGTACCAGGCGATCCGGCGCGACGGCAGGAAGTCGAAACTGCTCATGCCGCCGCCTTGCGCGCCGGCAGCAGCCGGCGAAGCGCCCGTCCGGCGCGAGCCGCGGCCCACTCCAGCGCGCCGATCGGCTGCCCGCCCGGGCGATGCGCGAGAACATGGTACATCCATGCGATCAAGCCAGCGAACAGCACCAACGGAAGCCATATCGCCAACTCCGGCACGAAGCGGCCCTGCGCGCCCATCTGCTCGGCATATTGATTGACCTTGAAATAGGTCACCACCATCACGATCGAAAAGAAGATGCCGAGCGCCGAGTTGCTTCGCTTGGGCGGCACCGCCAGCGCGACCGCGAGCAACGGCAGGACCAGCATCAACGCCACCTGGGCGAGCCGGAAATGAAGGTCGGCGCGGGCCTCGAGCCGGTCCTTGGGGGTCGGGCCGCTCGACGCCACTTTGGCGACCTCGGGCAGGGTCAGCTCGTCCTTGTCGTTGCCGCGGCCGCGGAAGCGCTCTCCGGCGGGGACGCTGATCGGCAGGTCGTAGCTGTCGAACGACAAGGTCCGCGGGGTCTGGAAGGACGGGGAATCCTGCACCAGCCGGCCGTTGGCGAGGCGGAAGATGATCGTCTCGGGATCGTCGGTGGCGAGGAAGCGGCCGCTTTCGGCAGTTGCCGCGATCTGGGTTCCGCTCTTGTCGTCGACTGCGACGAAAATCCCGCCGAGGCGGGTGCCGTCGCCGGCGCTCTGGTCGATCCGCAAGGTCAGCCGTTTGCCGAGCGTGTTGAATTCGCCGACCTTGATCGAAGCGCCGAGCGCGCCAGAACGAAGGTCGAAGCGAAGCCCTTCGTAGCGGTAGCGCGAATAGGGCTCGAGCCACCCGACAATGAAGATGTTGAGCAGCATCAGCCCCAAAGCGTAGAAGTAGGGCACACGCAGCAGCCGGCCGAAACCGATGCCGATGCCGCGCAGTGCGTCGAGCTCGGAGGACAGTGCCAGCTTACGGAAGGCAAGAAGAATTCCGAGCATCAACCCGATCGGTATGCCGAGCGAGAAATATTCCGGCAGGAGGTTGGCCAGCATCCGCCACACCACGCTCAAGGGCCCGCCGGTATTGACGACGAAATCGAACAGCCGGAGCATCTTTTCGAGCACCAGCAGCATCGCCGCGAGGATCAGCGTCCCGATCAGCGGGACAGCGATGGCGCGGGCGAGGTAGCGGTCGATCAGGCTCAGATTACGCAAATTGGTCGTTCCAACACCATGATTTGGCCGCAAAGCGCGCCGATGAGCGCTCGGTATCGAGGGTCAATCCCTCCTCTATAGACGAGCGCCGCGCAAAATCATGCCCTCTTGGCACGACAGCCTTGGACACGACCGCTTCCCCGCCGGGGCGAGCGCGTGATGTCGCGTCCGCGCATCGCCTTGCTGTCGAACCCGCGTTCGACCGGCAATATCGCGCAATTACCCCGCATCCGCGCCTTTTGCGCCGAGCATCCTGACGTCTTCCATTACGAGGTCGAGCACGCCCACCAGATCGGCGATGCGATGCGCACCATCGCCCGGGTCCAGCCCAGCCTGCTCGTCATTAATGGCGGCGACGGCACCGTGCAGGCGGCGCTGACCGAGCTTCACAACGGCGGCCATTTCGAGGGCGAGGCGCCGCCGGTAGCGGTGCTCCCGAGCGGCAAGACCAACCTCATCGCCATGGACCTCGGAATCCACGGCGATCCGGTGAAGAGCCTCGAACGGCTGATCGATCTGGCTCGGTCCGGCCTCACCTCCAGCATCGTCCCGCGCGAGCTCATCGCGCTCAGCCACGGCGAAGACGGCGGAAAGCCGGTAATCGGCATGTTCCTTGGCGGCGCCGGCCTGGCCGACATCATGCTCTATTGCCGCAACCGCATCTATCCGCTCGGCCTGCCAAACGGCGTCAGTCACGCGATCACCGCATTGGCCGTGGTGCTTCGGCAGGTCATCGGCCTCAAGAGCAAGTTCCTGCCGCCCGAGCCGCAGCACCTGCGGGTGTCGACCCGAACGGGCGGCGCATTCAGCGGAAAGTTTGCGTTGCTCGCCGTGACCACGCTCGAAAAGCTCCTTCTGTCGGGCGAGCTTGGCGCACAGGGCGGCGGCTCGATGAAATTCGTCGCGGTCGAGCAGCGGCCCGGCTCCTTGCTGGGGGCCTTTCTCGCAAGCCTGCGCGGACGGCTCGGCCGGACCAAGGTCGCCGGGGTCCATGTCGTGGAATCCGACGAGATCAGCATCGAAGGCAATTCGAGCGTGATCCTCGACGGCGAGACGTTCCGCGCCGAGACTGGCCGGCCGATCTTCCTGCGCCGTGCGACGCCCTTGTCGTTCGTCCGCCTCGCCGCCTGAGGATCCCGTGGACCTGGCCGATCTGGTCGCCGACGAGTTGGCCATGCCGGTCGACCCGCGCGTTCGCGCGATGGCTGAAGCAATCGCTTCAAGGCACGGCGAGGCCAGCCGAGCGGTCCTGTTCTACGGCAGCTGCCTTCGCGACGTGCCGCTCGACGGCGCAATGCTCGATTTCTACCTGATCGTGTCGACCTATCGCGCTGCGTATCGCAAGCGCTGGCAGGCGATCGCGAACAGGCTCCTCCCGCCCAACGTCTTCCCGTTCGCCCATGATGATCTCACCGCGAAATACGCCGTTCTGAGTGAGGCGGACTTCCATCGCCTGTGCGGTCCCGAGACGATGAACGTGTCGGTGTGGGCGCGCTTCGCCCAGCCCGCACGGCTGGCGTGGGCGAGGGACGAGGCCGCCCGCAGGCACGCGATCCAGGCGGTGGCCCGAGCAGCGCCAACGCTGCTCGGTGCCGCCGGCCGGAAGGACGCGGAGGACATTCTCGACTGGTGGCGCCGCGCGTTTTCGCTGACCTATTCGGCCGAGCTTCGCGCCGAGCGAAAGGGCCGCGCGGGGTCGGTCGTCGACAGCGACCCGGAGCGCTACCGGCGGCTAGGCGCTGCCGCTGCACCGCTGGTCACGGCCAATGCCGGCCGCTGGGCGGCTCGCCGATTCCAAGGCAAGACCCTCAGCGTGCTTCGCCTGGCCAAGGCCAGCGCGACCTACGCAGGGGGCGCCGACTATATCGCCTGGAAGATCAACCGCCACGCAGGCACCGACATCGAACTTAAGCCGTGGCAGCGTCGCCACCCCCTGCTGGGCGCGATCAGCCTGCTTCCCAGGCTGCTGAAGTCCGGAGCGATCCGCTAGCTCAGCCGGCGGCGGCCATGCGGTGGGTCCCGCCCGGCGGTTGTCTCGACAATGCGGTTGCGACCGCGGCGGCTAGCGCGTTGACGGTGAACGGCTTGCGGAGCAATTCGTGGCCGGCGAGATCCTCGCCCTCGCCCTCGCCGACATAGCCGGTGACGAACAGGACGGCGATGTCCGGCCGCTCCGAGCGGAGGTGCTTGATCAGCTCGGGGCCGGTCATTTCCGGCATGATGACATCGCTGATGACGAGATCGAAGTCGTTAGCTGCGAACGCCGCGATTGCCTCTGCCCCGGAGGCGCAGGCGGTCGGCTGATAATCGAGGTCTTCTAGCGCTCCGACCGTGGCGCCGCGCACCCGGGGGTCGTCCTCGACGAGCAGGATTCGCGCTCCGGCGACATGAAGCGCGGCTTCGCCCAGCTCGACCTGCGCCTGGCTGCGGGCCGTCGCGGCGGCCTGCGTTCGCGGCAGATAGAGCGAAACGGTCGTCCCCTTGCCGATTTCGCTCTCGATCCCGACCTCGCCTTCCGACTGGTGGGCGAAGCCGAAGATCTGGCTGAGCCCCAGGCCGGTGCCCTTACCGACCGGCTTGGTCGTGAAAAACGGTTCGAACGCGCGTTCCTTTACCTCCTCGGTCATGCCGCAGCCGGTGTCGCTGATCGACAGCTTGAGATATTCGCCGGGCCGGATGTCGCCGACGGCGTTGGCGGCCATGGTGACATTCTCGGTGGCGATGGTTAGGACGCCTTCGCCGTCCATCGCGTCACGGGCGTTGACGGCCAGGTTGACGATGGCGTTTTCGAGCTGGTGGGAGTCGACGAACACTGGCCAGGCCCCGCCGTCGAGCTTCGCCACCACCTTGATCCGCTCGCCCAGCGTTCGGTCGAGCAGGTCGGACATTCCGGCAACCAGCTCGCCGCTTTCGACCCGCTCGGGAAGCAATGGCTCGGAACGGGCGAAGGACAGCAGCCGACGGGTCAAAGCGGCGGCCCGGGTGGCGCCCTCCATGGCGTTGGTGAGGTGATTCAATACCTCTTTGCGCGGCCCGCTCAGCCGTCGCCGGGCAAGGTCGATCCCGCCTACTACCACCGCCAGCATGTTGTTGAAATCGTGCGCGATTCCGCCTGTTAGCTGGCCGACAGCTTCCATCTTCTGGACCTGGCGAAGCTGCGCCTCGGCGGCTTGGCGCTCGACCGCTTCCTCCTTCAGCGCCTGATTGGCCTGCCACAGCTCCTGGGTTCGCTCGCGAACCTTTTCCTCGAGCTCGGCGGCCCGCTCGGACTCGTCTTCCGCTTCCTTTCGCGAGGCCGCGTTCTGGCGGTATGCCTGGACGGCGACGACCCCGAGGAAAATCGCGCCGAGGCCGACGGTGATCCCCAGCCAGCTGAGATAATCGGTCAGCCGGTCGGCTTCGGCCGAGACGAACTGGCTCTCCCGGATCCGCTCGCGCAGCGCCAGCCGTTCGGCGTCGGCGATCTCGTCGAGCTTGCGGTCGACCAGCCGGCCGGTGGGGGATTCGCCAGCGGCGAAGAAATAGCGCGGTCCGATATCGCCCTGCCTGGTGGCCGCTGCGCGCGCGGCGGGGAAGAACTCAAGGTTTCGCTGGCGGTAGAGCTCGGCCAGCTCGTCGACCCGGCGGACCTGCTGCGGCGACTCGCGGACAAGCGAGCGCAGTTGGTTGATCTGGTGCGCGGCCAGCCGCCACTGGCTGTAATAGATGTTACCGGTGGTCTCGGATTGCTCGTCGAGCACGAAGCGGCCGAGGGCGGCTTCGGCGCGCGACATGCTGGAGTTGACGCTCTTGGTCATCAAGGCGACGTCATAGGCGCGCCGCTCGGCCGCCAGCGCCCGCTCGCGCGCGTCGTTGGACAGGGCTACGAGGATGACCATCCCGAGCAGGACGAGGGTCGCGATCAGCGCGGCGCCGGCGGCTCCCAGGCCCCGCCAGTCGATCCGGGCTTCGTCGCCATCGTCGTTCATGGATGCCACTCTAGCCCCGACGCGACTCGGGCGAAAGAGTCGACAGCGCCTAGGCGATGCAGCCGGTCGCGCGCCCGGCGCGTTCGAACATGCCCAGGATTTCGCTTACCTGGCTTGCCGAATGGTCGGCGCACAAGGAGCAGCGCAGCAGGGTCATTCCGGCCGGCGTCGCCGGCGGCCGGGCCAGATTGACGTACAGCCCCTCGTCCAGCAGCGCTTCCCACATCGCCGCGCCGCGTTCCAGATTGGGCATGATGACGGCGATGATCGCGGACTGCGGCTCATCGGTACCAAGGGTGAAGCCGAGCGCCTTGAGGCCGGCGTGGAGGGTCCGCGAGTTATCCCACAGATGAGCGCGCTTGGCGGCGCCGTGCATCAGCTTGCGAATCGAGGTGGCAGCGGTGGCGACGACGCTCGGCGGAAGGGAGGCGGTGAACACATAGGGCCGCGTCACCAGCCGCAGGATCTCGAACTTGGGGTGGTTGGACACGCAAAAGCCGCCGACCGTCCCGACCGACTTGGAAAAGGTGCCGATGATGAAGTCGACGTCGTCGATGACGCCCTGCGCTTCGGCCACCCCGCGACCGTGCTCGCCGATGAAGCCCATCGAATGGGCCTCGTCGACCAGCACCATCGCGCCCGCCGCCTTCGATACCGCGACCATCTCCTTCAATGGAGCGACATCGCCGAGCATCGAATAGACGCCCTCCAGCACGACCAGCGCGCCCGCGCCCTCGGGCAGCCGCCCGAGCCGCTTTTCGAGCGCTTGCACGTCATTGTGGCGGAACGTCACGATCTGGGCGTTGCCAAGGGCGCAGCCGTCGTAGATCGAGGCATGGCTGTCGACGTCGAGGACGACGTAATCGTCCTTGCCGGCAATGGTCGAGATGATCCCGAGATTGGCCTGGTAGCCGGTTGAGAAGACCATCGCATGGTCCATCGCGTAGAATTCGCGAAGTGCCGCCTCGCACTCGCGGTGCCCCTGATAGGTGCCGTTGAGCACGCGGCTCCCGGTCGTCCCCGAACCGAAGTCCTCGAGCGCCTGCTTGCCCGCGGCAATGACGTCGGGATCGAACGTCATGCCCATGTAATTGTAGGTGCCGAGCAGGATCGTGCGCTTGCCGTTGCAGATCGCCACGGTCGGGCTTTCGACCCGCTCCATCACCAGATTGAACGGGTCGGTGAGGCCGGTCGCGAGCAGCGTTTCGCGCTGCTCGATCAGCGGGTCGAACTTGGAGAATAGGTCGGTCACCCGGCCGCCAATTCGCCGACCGCGTCGATCAGCTGGCCGACCGTCTCGATCTCGGCCTGTTGGTTCATGGTGATGAGAATATCGAACTCGTCCTCGATCCCGGCGACGAAATCGAGCACCGTTAGGCTGTCCCACTCCAGATCCTGGGCAAATCGCGTGGCTTCCGTGACGGCGACCCCCTTCTTGTTATAAGGTTCGATCAGCGCAACGATCTTGCGCGCGGTTTCGTCACGGTCGGTCATGGGGCGGGGTCCTAATGATCGTTGGGCCGTTTCGCAATCGAATGGGGCGGTAAAGAGGCGCCCCGGAAGGCACGAGGGGGAGGCGATGGCGACGGCCAAAAAGCGCACGTTCGGGGGCGACGCGATCCAGGCGATCCGGACCGCCAGCCAGGCCCATTACCATTTGTCGGCGATGGCCGACCGCAAGGCCAGCCTGCTGATGGGCGCGTCCTTCGTCGTCTTCACGATCAGCGTCAGCCAGGCCACCGCGCGCGGCGGCAGCCTGCCGCCGGCGATGCTCGTGCTCGGGGTCACCGCCTTCCTGTCGGCGCTGATCGCGGCGGTCGCGGTGATGCCGAGCATCGCCAGCGGGCCGCGCCAGCAGGGCGAGCGCAACATGATGTTCTTCGGTGGCTTTGCCGACATGAGCGAGGCCGAATATGTCGAGGAGATGCTCGACCGGCTGGCCGACCAGCCGCGATTTCTCGAGATGGTCGCGCGCGACGTCTACCAGAACGGGCAGGTGCTGGCGCACAAGAAATATCGCTTGCTTCGAATTGCCTATTCAATCTTCATCGTTGGGCTGGTCGCGAGCGTCGTGGCGTTCGTGATCAGCGAGTTGGGCTAGGGGTGGCGGCAATGACGAAGGATGCGCAAAAAGCGCCGCTTGGAATCGATCTGGTGACCGATTTGGACGGCGAGAAATTCTACCGCGCGCCGGGTTTCGTGTTCGATCCGGAATATATCAACGTCATGATCTCGGCCCACGCCGGCAATCTCGAATTGTCGAACATGGCCGACAGCAAGGCGTCGATCCTGCTGGGCGCGAGCTTCGTCGTATTCGGACTGTCGATCTCCGACATCGCGGCGGGCAAGGCGAGCATCCCGCTGGTCGTGCTGACCGTGTTCTCGTTCATCGCCACCGTGCTCGGCGTGCTGACCGTGCGCCCGGCGCGGATCAGGGACTGGAAGGTCGAGCCGGGCAAGGC
>DASTDT010000031.1:0-21388 GCA_035710225.1 Sphingomicrobium sp. | reverse complement strand
CAAGACCGGGATCCAGGCCACCGGCAACGCGACGATCAACATGGACTGCGGGATGATGACCAACTCGACCGCGACCAACGCCGCGGCCGGCCAGGGTAGCGGCCAGGTCATCGCCACGACCCTCGCCGCGTCGGGCGGAATTCAGCAGTCGAACAATTGGCAGGTCGGCAGCTACCAGCCCTATTCGCCGCCGCTCGAGGACCCCTATGCCGACCTAGCGCCGGATTCGGACGACTTCTCGACCTGCGCGACCAATCCGCCGAACCTGGTCATCAACAACGGCAACGACGGGCTCGAGGTGGCGGGCGGCGCCTGCTATTCGTCGCTGTCGGTCCAGTCCAACCGGACCCTCACCCTGCGCGACGGGACCTATGTCATCGACGGCGGCGGCGTGAACATCCAGGGCACGCTCAACCTCGTCAACGCGACCCTGGTGCTGTCCAACAGGGACAGCTCGTCGACCGCGCCGATCGGATCGCTGACCATGAACGCCAGCGGCCAGATCAACGGCACCGCTCCGACCAGCGGCAAATGGTCGGGAATGGCCATCTACCAGGACCGCCGGGCGACCGACAATTCGCCGACCGGCAACATCTCGGCCAACAGCCCGAACCTGATCAACGGCAATTCGACCAACAAGATCAGGGGCGTGGTCTACTTCCCGAGCCAGCAGCTGACCTACAACGGCACCGGCACGGGAACGGCGACCTGCACGCAATTCGTCGCCAAGCGGATCTACTGGTCGGGGAACTCGGGGATGAACAATTTCACCGCCAATTGCGACATGCACGGAATGAGCGCGATCACCGCGCCGCTCAAGGTGAGGCTGGTGGCATGATCGGCCGGCTCCGCACCCTCGCCCGCGACAACCGTGGTGCCGCGCTGATCGAGCTTGCCATCGTCGCCCCGGTGCTCGGGCTGATGACCGTCGGCGTGATCGACATGGCCAATGCCTTCGGCCAGAAACTGAAGCTCGAGCAGGCCGCCCACCGCTCGATCGAGAAGATCATGCAGACCACCGGCGTGCTGACCGTAGAGCAGACCGTCGCTGCCGAGGCGGTGTGCCAGTACAACGGGGTCAACGCCGACGGCAGCTGCAAGACCGCGCCGATCACCGTTGCCAACGTCACCGTCACCCACCGGCTGGAATGCAATGAGGTGGTCTCCACGGCCGAGGATTGCGCCGACGGGGAAGCCGAAGCGCGCTGGATTCAGGTCAGCGTCTGGCACGAGTATGAACCGATGTTCCCGATCCATTTCTCGGGCATCGAGGCCAACGGCAAGTACATGGTCAAAGCCACCGCCGGGATAAGGACCGCATGATGATCAAGCTAGCCAAGCTTCGAAGCGACAGCCGAGGCGCGGCGGTCATCGAGATGGCCTTCGCGCTTCCGGTCCTCATCATGCTGCTGTGGATGATCGTCCAGCTGGGCCTGGTGTTCCGGGCGATGTCGGGGATCCAGCACGGGCTTGGCGAGGGCGCGCGAATGGCGACCCTGTTCCCCAAGCCGACGGACACGGCGATCCGCACCAGGATCACGGACGCGGTCTACGGCATCGGCCCGGGCTCGTTCAACATCCCGACGCCGACCTCGGGGACGGCCGACGGCGCGACCTATCTCGACCTTCGGGTGACATATACGCAGCCGACCGACCTGCTGATCATTCCTGGACCGACGATCAGCGTCACCCGCTCGAAACGGGTGTGGATCGCCAGCTGATCAACCGCTTTTCGACTGCGCCCGCGCAGCGAAGAAGGACTCGATCGCCAAGCGCACCTCCTGCGACGTCAGCCGCTCGGCGAAATGGCCGTTCTCGAGGTCCATTCGCGCGCCGATCTCTCCGGCCTGATCGCGGCGGAGCAAGGCCTGGGTGAGGCGGAGCGCCTCGGCGGGCTTCGCCAGCACAGTCGCCACCACCGATTCCAACGATTCCTGGAGCTTGCCCGCCGGCACGACGTGGCTTGCAATCCCCAGGGCGAGCGCTCTCTCGGCGTCGATCGGCTCGCCGAGCAGCAGGTGGCGGGCAGCGGAGCGGCGGCCGGCGAGGCGCGGCAGGATGAGGCTGCTCGCCGCTTCGGGAACCAGCCCAAGATCGACGAATGGCATGACGAGGCGCGCGCCCTGCTCGACCAGCACGAGATCGCAGTGGAGCAGCATGGTGGTGCCGATTCCGACCGCATTGCCTTGAACCGCGGCGACCAGAGGCACCGGATTGGCGGCCAGTGCGCGCAGGAACCGCCATACCGGGATGTCGGCCTCCTCGCCCGGCGCGGGCATCGACTGAAGGAAGTCGGCAAGATCGTTGCCGGCGGTGAAGTCGACGCCTTCGCCGGAGATGGTGATGACCCGAACCGACGGATCGCGGCCTGCGCCCTCGATCGCCTCGGCCAGCGCCGAATACATGGCGACGGTGATCGCATTGCGCCGTTCGGGCCGCGCCAGGCGGAGCGAAAGCACGCCGCGCTCGTTGTTGATCTTGACCGCATCGCTCATTGGCCGCGTCCCCTTTTGCCCTATTACACCGCAGCCGCTATCGCCTTGCAAATACCGCTCGAACCGTAAGGACAGCATCCTGCCATGAAGTTTTTCGCCGACACCGCCGAGATCGATGACATCCGCAAGCTCGCCGCCTCCGGGCTGCTCGACGGAGTGACCACCAACCCGTCGCTGGTCAAGAAGTCGGGGCGGGACTTCATCGAGGTGGTGACCGAGATCGCCGCCGCGGTGAAGGGGCCGGTTTCCGCCGAGGTGGTGGCCGCCGACCATGCCGGAATGATGAAGGAGGCCGAGCGGCTGCGGAAAATCGGCGACAATATCGCCATCAAGGTACCGCTGACCCCCGACGGGCTGATGACCTGCAAGGCGCTGTCGGGCGAGGGTACGATGGTCAACGTCACCCTGTGCTTCACCGCCAACCAGGCGCTCCTCGCGGCCAAGGCCGGGGCGTCATTCATCTCGCCGTTTCTCGGCCGGCTCGACGACATCGGCCAGCCGGGGATCGAGCTGATCGGCGACATCAGGATCATCTACGACAATTATGATTTTGCGACGGAAATCCTCGCCGCCAGCATCCGCCACCCGATCCATGTGTTGGAGGCGGCCAAGATCGGCGCGGACGTGATGACCGCACCGCCGTCGGTGATCTGGCAGTTGTTCAACCACCCGCTGACCGACAAGGGCGTCGAATCCTTCCTCAGCGACTGGAAGGCGACCGGCCAGACGATCGCGTGAACCGGACCGAATTGCGCCCGGTTAGGACGAAAATTTAACCCTGCCCCTGTTATCACCCGGCAATGGGGCGGGTGCATTCGTTCGACGATCATGCGGTGGCGCGGCTGCGCGACCGGCTCGGCGCCGCGGAAACGGCGCGGGCCGACCTGCTCGCCTTTGCCCGCGGCCACAGCGAAGCGGTCGCGACGATCCACCATGCAATTCTTCACACCCTCGATGCCGACGGGATCGAAGCGATGCTCGGCCTGGTCGCCGAGGACTGGCCCGGCCTGCTCGGGGTCGATCTGGCGATCATCGCGGTCGTCGTCGGCGACCAGGGCTTCCGAGTCGATCGCAACGGCACGACGCTGCTCAACCCGGCGATCATCGACCGGGCGGCGAGCATCACTGATGCTGTCTGCCAAGCGGTCGAGCGCGGCAATGCGCTGTTCGGAAACGACGCCGGCGATGTCCGGACCGAGGCACTGGTGCCGATCGGGGCCGACGACACGTCGCTGCCGCGTGGCCTGCTTCTGCTGGGGCACCGCTCGCCGGTCGATCCGGGCTCCACACACGGCGCCGAATTACTGCGGTTCCTCGGGGACTTCCTGGCGGCTATGATGCGGCGATGGCTGACGCTGCCGAACCCCGGGCCGCCGACGATGGAGCCCACCCAGCCCGCGCGCTAGCGGCGCGGTGGCACGGGCATCTCGCCGACGAGCGGCGGCGATCGCCACACACCGTTCGCGCCTATGTCGCCACGGCCCACCGCTTCATCGACTTCCTCGGCCGCTATCGCGGCGAAGAGATCGGCCGCTTTGGGCTGATCGGGATCCAGGCCGCGGACCTGCGCGCATTTCTTGCAGAGCGCCGCGGGGAGGGGCTTGGGCCATCGTCGGCGGCGCGCGAGATGTCGGCGGTGCGGGCCTTCCTGACCTTTGTCGCCGAGGACATCGGCAATGTCGCCGAATTGCCGCGAACCCGCGCGCCCAGGCGGCCGCGCACCTTGCCGAGACCGGCCAGCCCGGCCGACGCCATGGCTTTGGCCGAGGAGGCGGGCGCGACCAGCGCCGACTGGATCGGCGCTCGCGACACCGCCATCCTGCTGCTGCTCTACGGCTCGGGCCTGCGCATAGCCGAGGCGATGTCGCTCACGGCCAGGGCCCTGCCAATCGGGCGAGCGCTGAGAGTAACCGGCAAGCGCGGCAAGTCGCGGGTCGTGCCGGTCGTCGAAGCGGTGCGCAGCGCGATCGCCGATTATGTCGCGCTCTGTCCCTATCCGCTCGACGGCGACACGCCGTTGTTCGTCGGTGCTCGTGGCGGGCCGCTCAATGCCGACCTCGTTCGCCGCTCGGTGCGGGCGGCGCGGACCCGGCTGGGCCTGCCCGACAGTCTTACCCCGCACGCGCTCCGGCACAGTTTCGCGACCCATTTGCTGGCGGGCGGGGCCGATCTGCGTTCGCTCCAGGAATTGCTCGGCCATGCCAGCCTGTCGTCGACCCAGATCTATACCCAGGTCGATGCCGCGCAACTGCTCGACGTTTATCGCAACGCCCATCCGCGCGCCTGAGCGGGGCTCTGTTGGATGTGATGCGGGAGGAGGACCCCCTTTGAACCGCCCTCCTCATTCGCATCCGTGAGACTTGAACGCTTTACAGGGTGATGGCGATTGCCGGCGCGTTGACGTCCTTCAATCCGAGCGAGGCCATCAATTGCGCGCGCTCGACCGCTCGCGCGATCTGCGGCTTGGCGCGGCCCCAGGCGGCGGTCTTGCAGAAGCCCTCGGACTGGAAGGTCGCATAGCTCGCCGTTCCATCGCAGACCGCATGCACGGCCTGACCGACGCGACGATTGAGCAGCTTCTGGCCGGCGGCATTCGCAATATTGAGATCGGCGTAGCGCACATGCGCAACCCGAACGTCGGATTCGGCGCGGACCACGACCTGCTCGGCGGCGGAGGCCGGCGCGGCGAGTGCGACGATCCCTCCGGTAGTGACCGCGAGCGCGGCGGCGAAAGCGAGGATCTGACCGTGTTTCATGACCAACCTTCCTTTCAGTTCCAGTGGAACGAAGGCGCTTGTCGACCGTCAGACTAACTCTGTCATGCAACCTTCGTTAAGCAAGAGGGCGCGATTTCGACCAGTGTCATCGCTGTCGGCAAAGGGCTTTCGTCCATCGACGAGCGGACAAGCGGGGGTGGTTGCGAGACGGCAGTTGTGGGGACGCCTGCCGCCTCGCGATGGGTGAGCAATGCGTCCCGGGCGGTGAACGCCGACTTACCCGACCGTCCGTTGTGGATCAGTTCCTGCGGCGGCGCTGGCGCCAGACGCGCCACAGATAGGTCAAGGCCAGCAGCGCCAGAATGGCGTTTGAGGCCGGGCCGATGATCTGGTCGATGTTGCGGTAATTCTCACCCAGCTTGTAGCCGGCGCCGGCAAGCAAGGCGGTCCAGCCAGCCGTTCCGACGGTCGAGGCGATGAGGAAGGTCTTGAAGCGCATCCTGAGCAGGCCGGCCGGGACCGACACCAGCGAGCGGACGGTGGGCAGCATCCGCCCGAGGAAGACGAAGAAGGGGCCGTTGACCCGGAACCAGCGCTCGGCCCGCTCGACCTCGGGCCAGCTGACCGTCAGCCAATAGCCGTATTTGTCGATGAAAGGATGGAGGCGCTCGATCCCGAGCGCCCGGGCGGCGAGATACCAGGTGATGTTGCCGAGCATCGCCCCGGCCGTGCCGCTGGCGACGACGGCGTAGAAGTTCATCCGCCCCTGGCCGGCGGCGACCCCGGCGACCGGCATGATCACCTCCGACGGGATCGGCGGGAAGATCGTCTCCACGAACATCAGGAAGGCGACTCCGAGATAGCCCGTCTGCTCGATCAGGCGGATTACCCAATCAGCCACCCGGAGCAGCCTTCGATCTGATTTTCGACTCGATCGCCTGCCAGATGAGCGCCGCCGTGTCGGTGCCGTTGAAGCGGTCGATAGCGAGGATCCCGGTCGGCGAGGTGACGTTGATCTCGGTGAGCCATTCGCCGCCGATGACGTCGATCCCGACGAACAGCAGCCCGCGCCGCTTGAGCTCGGGACCGAGCGCGGCGCAGATTTCCTGCTCGCGCGGAGTCAGCTCGGTCCGGCGCGCGGTCCCGCCAACCGCGAGGTTGGAGCGGAATTCGCCTTCGCCGGGGACTCGGTTGATTGCGCCCGCGACTTCGCCGTCGACCAGCACGATGCGCTTGTCGCCCTGGGCGACGGTCGGAAGGAACGCCTGGATCATGTGCGGCTCGCGCCAGGCGGCGTTGAACATCTCGAACAGGGCGGACAGATTGGCGCCGTCGCTGCCGACCCGGAAGACCGCCTTGCCGCCGTTGCCGTGGAGCGGCTTGACGACGATTTCCTTGTGCTCGGCGAGGAAGGCGCGAGCGACCTCGAGCGAGCGGGTGATGGCGGTCGGCGGCATGAACCGCGCGAAATCGAGCACCCAGATCTTTTCGGGCGCGTTGCGGACGCTGGCGGGATCGTTGACGACAAGTGTCTCGCCGCCAATCCGCTCGAGCAGATGCGTGGCGGTGATGTAGCCGAGGTCGAACGGCGGGTCCTGGCGCATCAGGACGA
Organism: Sphingomicrobium sp.; assembly: GCA_035710225.1. GTDB lineage: Bacteria > Pseudomonadota > Alphaproteobacteria > Sphingomonadales > Sphingomonadaceae > Sphingomicrobium. The sequence continues at coordinate 14,564 of DASTDT010000031.1, read as the reverse complement.
CATCGCAATCGCGGCCAAGATCGATGCGCTGCGGCTCGCCGAACCGGTAGTGGTCGCCGGCGACTCGCTTGACCTCGACCGGCCGGGCAAGCGCCGTCAGTCGCCCGTCGGCCCAGCTGAGGTCCTCGGCGGCGTAGTGGAACAGGCGGTGGCCGCGTTCCTGCGCCGACAGCATCAGGGCGAAGCTCGAATCGCCCTCGATGTTGATCGACTCCAGCGGGTCCATCTGAACGGCGACGGTGAGGCTCATGCACGCCCCCTAAACGGAACCGCTCATCCCTGCCAGACGTCGGCGAGGTGGCGAGGCAGACGACCGGGAACGATGAACAGGGCGTCGATGCGGATATCGTCGCCGGGGCGAGCATAGCGCTGGGCAAGTTGCTCGGCCGCCGCCGCGACCCGGCGCAGCCGGTGGCGGTCGAGGGCGAAGTCGGCGGCCGAGCCGGTCGCGCGCTGCTTGACCTCGACGAAGGCGACGATTCGCCCGCGCCGGGCAACAAGGTCGATTTCGCCGCCATGCACGCGCACCCGCTGCCCAAGGATCCGCCAGCCCTGGAAGCGAAGCCACCAGGCGGCGAGCGCCTCGGCGCGGCGGCCGCGGCGCTCGGCAGCCAAGCGGCTCAGGCGCCGGCTCCAAGCTCGAGCGCGCGGGCATAGGCGCGCTTGCGGGGGATGCCGAGGCGGACGGCAACCTCGGCGGCGGCGCGCGACACGCTAGTTGCGGCCATCGCCTCGCGAAGCGCGTCGTCGAGCGCGTCGTCGCTTGCTTCCTCGGGCTCGCCGGGCGGGCCGACGACGATCACGATCTCGCCCTTGGGCGGGGTTTCGGAATAGCGGTCGGCGAGCTGGGCGAGCGTGCCGGTTATGGTTTCCTCGTGGAGCTTGCTGATCTCGCGCACCACCGCCGCCTCGCGCGGCCCGAGCCCGTCGCTGAGCGCGGCGAGGCTGTCGGCAAGGCGTGGGCCACTCTCGTAAAAGATGAGGCTGGCGCGGACCGCCGCCAGTTCGGCGATCGAATCGGCGCGGGCCTTGGCCTTGGCAGGCAGGAAGCCGGCGAAGAGGAACCGATCGGTAGGCAGTCCGGCGAGGGTCAGCGCAGCGATGGCGGCACACGGGCCGGGGACGGTGTGGACTGCATGTCCGGCGGCACGGGCGGCTCGGACCAGCTTGTAGCCGGGGTCGGAGATGAGCGGCGTGCCGGCATCGCTGATCAAGGCCACGGCCTCGCTTCCGAGCCGAGCAAGCACCGAGTCGCGCAGGCGTTCGTCGCTGTGATCGTGATAGGCGCGCATCGGCGCCTTCGACCCGACCCGAGCGAGCAGCTTGGCGCTGACCCTCTTGTCCTCGGCCAGCACCAGCGCCGCGTCGCGCAAGGTGTCGGCGGCGCGCGGGCTCAGGTCCGAAAGATTGCCGATCGGGGTGGCGACGATATAGAGGCCGGGGACAAGCGGGGAGGGCATTGGCAGGACCGGTTCATGGCACTTTCCCTCGACCAACGGCAAGCGCGGCGATTGCTGCTTCTCGGGCTCGGCGCCTCGGCGCTGGCGCTCGCCTCCTGCCAGGGGCGCGGGCCGATGCGCCCGGTCGGACCGTCGCAACCGGTGGAACCGGGCGTCATTCCCGACGGGCAGCGGCACCTGGTGGCGCTGATAATTCCCTTATCCGGACCGGACGGCGGCGTCGGAACGTCGATCGCCAACGCCGCCAACCTCGCCTTGTTCGACACCGGTGCCGGCAATATCCGACTGACGACCTTCGACAGCAGCAAGATCGGCGCGGCAGATGCGGCAAGCAACGCGCTCGCCGCCGGCGCCGACCTCATCCTCGGCCCGCTGCTGGCCGAGGACGTCCGCGCAATCGCCCCGATCACGCGGCGGGCGCGGGTGCCGGTGATTGCCTTTTCGAACGACAGCAGTGTCGCGGGCAACGGGGTCTATATCATGGGCGTGACCCCGGCAGCGGCGATCGACCGGGTCGTGCGCCATGTCCGCGGCCGGGGGGCGGCACGGTTCGGCGCCCTCGTTCCGAACGGCCTCTACGGCCAGCGCGCGGCGCAGGCGATGATCGGGTCGGTGCGCGGTTCCGGCGGCGTGCTGGTGGGGATGGAGACCTACAACCGCACTCCGCTCGCCGCGCGCGGTGCCGCCGCATTGCTCAACCGGCGGGGCACATATGACGCGGTGCTGATTGGCGACGGCGGCGCGACGGTGGCGATGCTTGCGCCGTCGGTCGAGGCCGGGCCAACCCTGCTCGGAACCGAATTATGGGCCAATGACCGCAGCCTTGGCCGCGTGCCGCGGCTGCGCGGGGCGCTCTATGCAGCGCCGCCCGAGGCGCGTTTCCAGCAGCTCGTAACCCGCTACCGCGCGCGCTACGGTAAGGTGCCCTACCGGCTCGGAAGCCTCGGCTACGACGCGATGCTGCTGACTGCTCGGGCGGCACGCAATTGGCCATTGGGCCGGCCGTTCCCGGCGCGGCTGCTCGGCGACCGCGAAGGCTTCGCGGGTGTCGACGGAATCTTCCGCTTTGGCCGAGACGGGGTGGTGGAGCGGGCGCTCGAGGTGCGCCAGGTGACCGCCGCCGGGACCGTCGTCGCCGCTCCAGCGCCGACACGCTTCGCGGACTAGGCGGCGACCTCCGCCAAAATCGAGTCGAGCAGCAGCCGCCCTTGTTCGGTCGTGCCGATACGCGCGCCGTCGCGCCACATCAGCCCGTGACCGACGATCCGGTCGACTGCGCGCTCGTCGACCAGCGGACGGTCGAAGCGGTGGGCAAGCCTGGCCTGGTCCATGCCCTCGGCAAGCCGCAGTCCCATCACCAGCGCTTCGTGGGCTGCTTCCGTAGGTGTCAGAAGCTCTTCCTCGACGATGCCGTGACCGTTGCGGGCGACGCTCTTGAGGAAGTTCTCCGGCTTGCGGTGCCGCACCGTGCGCATTCCAAGCCGACGGCCGTGGGCTCCGGGACCGATGCCGGCATAATCGCCGTAGCGCCAGTAAGTGAGGTTATGGCGGCTCTCGGCGCCCGGGCGGGCGTGATTGGAGATTTCGTAGGCGGGCAGGCCGGCCTCGGCCGATCGCTGCTGGGTCAGCTCGAATAACGCCGCCGAGCGGTCGGCGTCGAGTGGTTGGAAGCGCCGCGCGGCGACGTCGGTGGCGAAGCGCGTGCCGGGTTCGATGGTGAGCTGATAAAGGGAGAGATGCTCGGTTCCGTGAGCTAGCGCGCGGTCGAGATCGCGGCTCCAGCCGGCTTCGTCGTCGCCGGGAAGCGCATAGATCAGGTCGAAGCTTACCCGCGGGACGGCGCTTTGCGCCGCAGCCAGTGCGCGAAGACCTTCTTCCGCGCTGTGCGCGCGGCCGAGGAAGGCGAGCTTGTCGTCCTCGAAGCTCTGCAGGCCGAGGCTGATCCGGTTCACCCCGGCGCGGGCGAGATCGGCGAAGCGCGCCGCCTCGGCGCTATTAGGATTGGCCTCCAGCGTCACTTCCAGGTCGTCGCTGGCCGACCACGCCTGGGTCGCGGCGCGGATCACGGCCTCGGCGGTCGCGGGCTCCATCAATGATGGCGTGCCGCCGCCGAAGAAGATGCTGGTCAGCCGGCGGCCCGGGAGCAGCGCGGCCTCGTGGGCGAGGTCGGCCAGCAGCGCTTCGCGCCATTCATCCTGGTCGATCGCCTCGCGGACGTGGCTGTTGAAGTCGCAATATGGGCATTTGCTGACGCAGAACGGCCAGTGGACGTAGAGGGCGAGGTCGGTCACGCGCCGATCGCGGCGACCAGCTTCTTGAACGCCTCGGCGCGGTGGCTGATGGCGTGCTTGTCGGCGGGGTCGATCTCGCCGAAAGTCCGGTCCATTCCCGTCGCCACGAACATGGGGTCGTAGCCGAAGCCATTGGCCCCGCGCGGCGGCCACACCAGGGTCCCGTGGACCTTTCCTTCGAAGCTCTCGATGTCGCCGTCGGGCCAGGCGAGCGACAGGACGCAGGTGAAATGGGCGTCGTGTCCCGCTTCCGGGCCAGCAGCCTCGACCTCGCGCCAGACGCGCTCCATCGCGCGGCCAAAATCGCGGTTGCCCGCTTCGTCTTCGGCCCAGCGCGCGGAGTGGATGCCGGGCGCGCCATGAAGCGCGTCGACGCTAAGCCCGCTGTCGTCGGCAAGCGCGGGCAGACCGCTGAGATCGGCCGCTTCGCGCGCTTTCAAATCCGCATTGTCGGCGAATGTCACGCCGATTTCCTCGGGCTCGGGCAAGTCGAGTTCGGCCGCGCCGACGCATTCGATCCCGAGCGGCGCCATGAGGTCGCGGATTTCCCTGAGCTTGCCCGCGTTGTGGGTCGCGATCACCAGCTTCGGCCCGACCTCCTTCACGCGGCCAATTCCTTCTGGCTCGCAGCGGCCTTCAATTGCTCGCGAAAGATCTCGCTGCAGCCGAGGCGGGCGAGTCGGAGCAGCCGCAACAGGCCCTCCTCGTCGAAACATTCGCCTTCCGCCGTCAATTGCGCCTCGACGATATTGCCGTCGCCGGTGAGCACGAAATTGCCGTCGCAGCCGGCATTGGAATCCTCGATGTAGTCGAGGTCGAGGACGGCCTGTCCGCCGTGGAAGCCGCAGGAGACGGCAGCGACCTGGCTCTCGATCGGGTCGGCCACGATCTTCTTGTCGGCAAGAAGCCTGTCGACCGCGATTCGAAGCGCCACCCAGGCGCCGCTGATGGCCGCGGTGCGGGTCCCGCCGTCGGCCTGGATGACGTCGCAATCGACGACGATCTGGCGCTCGCCGAGCTTCTTCAGATCGACCACGGCACGAAGCGAGCGGCCGATCAGCCGCTGGATTTCCTGGGTTCGGCCGGACTGCTTGCCCTTGGCCGCCTCGCGGTTGCCGCGGGTATGCGTGGCTCGCGGGAGCATTCCATATTCGGCGGTAACCCAGCCCTGGCCCTTGCCGCGCAGGAACGGCGGCACCTTGTCCTCGACGCTGGCGGTGACCAGCACGCGGGTGTCGCCGAAGCTGACGAGGCAGCTGCCTTCGGCGTGGCGGGTGAAGCCGGGCTCGAAGGTGAGCTGGCGCATTTGGTCGGGGGCGCGGCCGCTGGGGCGCATGTAAGTCTCCTGAAACTGGTGCGCCGGCTCCCTAGACCGGGCCGCGCCGCAATCCTAGATGGGCGGCACGATGAACGCGCCTTTGCCAGAACTGACCGATCGCATGCGCCTGGTGTTCGGGCTGATCGTCGACGCCTATCTAGAGCGCGGCATGCCGGTCGGGTCCAAGGCGATCGCGCCGGGAGTCAGCCTTTCGCCGGCCTCGATCCGCGGCGTGATGCAGGAGCTCGAGGAGCGAGGGCTGCTGACCCACCCCCATACCTCCGCCGGCCGGGTCCCGACCGAAAGCGGACTGCGCCTGTTCGTCGACGGAATCATGCAGGCCAGCCTGCCCGGCGCCGCCGAGCGCGCCGCGATCGAGAAGGAAATGCAGCGCACCGGCAGCATCGAGGACGCGCTGGCCGGGGCAACCGCCGCGCTTAGCGGGCTAAGCGCCTGCGCCGGGGTGGTGCTGACCCCGCGGCAGGAGATGCGTCTTAGGCAATTGAGCTTCGTTCCGCTCGACCGCGACCGCGCGCTGGCGGTGCTGGTCGGGACCGACGGCAATGTCGAGAACCGCGTCGTCAAGCTGGCGCCGGGAACCAGCGCGGCGGCGCTGGCCGAAGTCGGCAATTATGTCAGTGCCAGGCTCACGGGCCTGACCCTGGGCGAAGCCGAGGCGCGATTGCGCAAGGAAATCGGCGAGCGCCGCGACGCCCTCGACCGCGCCGCCGGCGAGCTTGTCGCGGCGGGCCTCGCCTTGTGGCGCAACGATTCGGCCCAGCGGCCGGTGCTGATCGTTCGCGGCCAGGCCAATCTGATTGATGACGCCGCCGCCGCGGATCTCGAGCGCGTGCGGCAGCTGCTCGACGAGCTCGAGGACCGCCAGGAGATCGCCCGGCTGCTCGAGAGCGCGCGCGAGGCCGACGGCTGCCGCATCTTCATCGGCAGCGAGAACCGCATGTTCGCCTTGTCGGGCTCAAGCGTCATCGCCGCGCCCTATCGCGACAGCGAGGAACGGGTGGTCGGCGTGGTCGGCGTGATCGGCCCGACCCGGTTGAACTATGCCCGCGTGGTCCCCATGGTGGATTTCACCGCCCAAGCCCTGACACGATGGATGCAATGAACGACGAGAACGAAAAGCTTCACGACGAGGCCGAGGAGATTCGCGCCGAGACCGCTGCCGACGCGCCGGAGCTGGCCGAGCACGACCGCGTGGCCGAGCTGGAGAAAGAGCTGGAAGACGCCCAGGCCAAGGCGCTCTATGCCGCCGCCGAGCTTCAGAACACGCGCCGGCGGATGGAAAAGGAAATGGTCGACGCGCGCCAATATGCCGCGGCCGGCTTTGCCCGCGACATGCTGGCCATCAAGGACCACCTCGACCGCGCCCTGGCAGCGGTTTCCGAAGAGCTTCGCGCCGACCAGACGGCGGCCAACTTCCTCGCCGGAATCGAGGCGACCGCGCGCGAACTCGACCAGGTGTTCGTCCGCAACGGCGTGGAGCGGGTCCCGGCAAAGGGCATTCCGCTCGACCCGCACCGCCATCAAGCGATGATCGAGATCCCCTCGACAGAGGCCGAGCCGGGCACGGTCGTCGAGGAAATGCAGGCGGGGTATGTGATGAAGGACCGGCTGCTGAGGCCGGCGCTGGTCGGGGTCGCCAAGAAGCCGGACTAAGCCGCGGTTCAGGCAGAGCGGGGAAAGACGAGACTCATGAGACTTACGATGATCGCGGCCGCGCTGGCCGCCATTCCCGCCGCCGCAGCCGTTGGCCAGGCCGCCGACTGGCGCTCGACCATCGTCGCCACCGCCGACGGCGGGATGGCGATCGGCAATCCCAAGGCGAAGGTCAGCCTGGTCGAATATGGTTCGATGACCTGCCCGCACTGCCGCGAATTCGCGCGCGACGGTGTGCCGCCGCTGATCGCAAACTACGTCAAGACGGGCAAGGTGCGCTTCGAATTCCGCAATTTCGTCCTCAACGGCTACGATCTTGCCGCCTCATTGGTGGCGCGCTGCGCCGGGCCGAAGCGCTTTTTCCCCGCCACCGAGCGCATTTATGCGGAACAGCCCAAGTGGATCGCGCGGATCCAGGCCACCCCGCCGGCCAGGATGGAGGCGGCCAAGGCCCTTCCCGCCGACAAGCAGATCGCGGCGATGGCGGGCATCGCCGGGCTGAAGCCGCTTGGCGTGGCGAGCGGAATCCCCGCGGCGCGGATCGACCAGTGCCTGGCCGACAAGGACGCGGCGGAGCGGCTGATGGCGTTTGCGCGCAAGGCCGGGGCGGAGCAGGGCGTCAAGGGCACCCCGACCTTCTTCCTCAACGGCCAGCGGACCGAAGCGCACAATTGGGCGACGCTCGAACCGCTGTTGAAGAAGGCGCTCTAGGCGAAGGGCAGCAGCTCGTCGGGCGGACGGGAGGCTAGCTTGGCACCCTTCCGTGCAAGAAAGGCGTGGCGGACGATCTCGGCCTGCTGCTCTAGGCCGTAACGGTCGAACGCCCAGCCGTCGCGCAATTGATAGGCATAGCGGCAGAACGGGTGGCGCATCAGCGGCAGGTAGAAGCGGCCGCGCTTCTGGGACTGCCAGACATGGGTCATTTCGTGAATGAACAAGCCCTGCGACGGCAGCGGCTCGGTCGAGAAATCCTCCGACCAGCGCGGGTCGGCGGGGTGGAAATGGATGTTGCCGGTCGGGGCCATGACGATTCCGCGCGGCTGCAGGGGCCACCACCGGCGACGGACCAGGCGGACACGCGCATAATCGATGGAATCGCCGAACATCGAGCGGGCGAGGGCGATCTCGCCATCGGTCAGCGGGCGGCGGACGGTCATCCCCTCCGCCTTGCGAGGAACGAAGTGCGGAGGCAATCCATTGAGCGGCTGTTACTCTTGCGGCGGCATGCCGGCGCGGCTAGGGCAGCCACGAAATTTCCATACGACAGGGAAGGAAAGTCCACATGAGCGAGACCGCCGATCGGGTGAAGAAAATCGTTGTCGAGCACCTTGGCGTCGACGCCGAGAAGGTGACCGAAGAAGCGAGCTTCATCGACGATCTCGGCGCCGACAGCCTCGACATCGTCGAGCTGGTCATGGCGTTCGAGGAAGAGTTCGGGGTCGAAATCCCGGACGACGCCGCCGAGAAGATCACGACCGTCAAGGACGCGATCGACTATATCGACACCAACAAGGGCTAAGGCCCGCACGGTTCGGCGTCGATTCGATGACCGCGCCGGGATCGGCCAAGCTCACGAAAGTGGCGCTTTGGCAGGAACCGCGTTACAGGCTCGGCCCGATGGGGCTTGAGCCTGTTTTGCTATCCGGAGTGTGCTGATGCGCCGTGTCGTAGTCACTGGTCTCGGTCTGGTCACGCCGCTTGGCGCGGATGTCGAGACGACCTGGGCCAACATCCTCGCCGGCAAGTCGGGGGCGGGGCCAATCACACGCTTCGATGCCGGCGACCAGAAGTGCCGCATCGCGTGCGAGGTGAAGCCCGCCGGCCACGAATATGGCTTCGACCCCAATTTGCGTGTCGACCACAAGGTCCAGCGCCAGGTCGACCCGTTCATCATCTATGGCATCGACGCCGCCGGCCAGGCGATCGAGGATGCCGGCCTGACCGATATGCCCGAAGCGATGAAGCTTCGCGCCGGCTGCTCGATCGGCAGCGGCATCGGCGGCCTTCCAGGCATCGAGAGCGAGAGCCTCGTGCTGCACGAGAAGGGGCCGAGCCGGGTCAGCCCGCATTTCGTCCACGGCCGGCTGATCAACCTCGTCTCGGGCCAGGTCAGCATCAAATATGGGCTGATGGGCCCCAATCACGCGGTGGTCACCGCCTGCTCGACCGGCGCCCACTCGATTGGCGACGCGGCGCGGATGATCAAGGACGACGATGCCGACATCATGCTCGCCGGCGGAGCCGAGGCGACCATCTGCCCGATCGGGATCGCCGGCTTCGCCCAGGCACGGGCGCTAAGCACCGCCTTCAACGATCAGCCGGAAAAGGCTTCGCGTCCCTATGACAAGGATCGCGACGGATTCGTCATGGGCGAAGGCGCAGGCGTGGTGGTGCTCGAGGAATATGAGCATGCCAAGCGACGCGGAGCGAAGATCTACGGCGAAGTGATCGGCTATGGCCTGTCGGGCGACGCTTATCACGTCACGGCGCCCCATCCGGAAGGCTCAGGCGCCTTCCGCTCGATGGAAATGGCCTTGCGCAAGTCCGGGCTCCAGCCGAGCGACATCGACTATATTAACGCCCACGGAACCTCGACCCCGCTCGGCGATGAGCTCGAGCTGGGCGCGGTGCGGCGGCTGTTCGGCAATGCCATCGGCAATGTCTCGATGAGCTCGACTAAGTCGGCGATCGGCCATCTGCTCGGCGGGGCCGGTGCGGTCGAGAGCATCTTCTGCCTGCTCGCACTGCGCGACCAGGTTGTTCCGCCGACGCTCAACCTCGACAATCCGAGCGAGGGCACCGCTGGGGTCGATCTCGTGCCGCACCAGGCCAAGAAGCGCGAAGTGCGCGCCGTTCTCAACAACAGCTTCGGCTTCGGCGGGACCAACGCCTCGCTGATCATGCGGGCAGTGTGAACAAGCGGCTTTCCCAGATCGGGGGCGCGTTGGTGTTCGTCGCGGCGGCGGTGGTCGCGTGGCTGTGGTGGGGTCCCGGGCCGGCCGGCAAGAACACGCGCGTGGCGATCCCCGAAGGAGTCGCGCTGCAGCGGGCGAGCGATTATCTCCACTATGCCGGTGCCATCGATAACCGGACGGTGTTCTATTATTTGTCTCGCCTGCTCGGTGAGGGCGACCCGATCCAGGCCGGCGAATTCGAAATCCCGCCCGGCGCCAGCTATGCGACGGTGCTCGACATCATCCAGCACGGGCGCCCGGTCGTCCGGCTGATCACCATACCCGAAGGCATGCCGTCGATCCTCGTTCAGGAAAAGCTGCAGACCGTGGTCGGCTTGACCGGAGACGCGCCGCTTCCGCCGGAAGGAAGCGTTCTTCCCAACAGCTACGACTGGCAGAAGGGCGAGACCAGAGCCGCGGTCGTCTCACGGATGCAGGCGGCGATGGACAAGACACTCGACCAGCTGTGGGCGGCAAGGAAGGGCGACTGTCCGGTTGCGACCAAGCAGGAAGCGGTAATCCTGGCGTCGATCGTCGAGAAGGAGACCGGCAAGCCCAGCGAGCGGCGGACGGTCGCCGGTGTCTATTGCAACCGGCTTAAGGTCGGAATGAAGCTCGATGCCGACCCGACGGTCATTTACCCGGTGACCAAGGGCAAGCCGCTGGGCCGTCGGATCAGGCGCTCGGAACTCGACGCGATCACCGGCTACAACACCTACCGCGAACCCGGCCTGCCGGACGGACCGATCGCGAATCCCGGCAAGGAAAGCATCGCCGCGGTGCTCGACCCGGCGCCGACCAAGGCGCTCTATTTCGTCGCCGACGGAACCGGCGGGCACGTCTTCGCCGAGACCCTCGACGAGCACAACGCCAACGTCCGCAAATGGTACGACATCCGGCGCAAGCGCGGCGAAATGTAGTTCAGGCGGCGATCGCCGCTTCAGGGACGTAGCCGACGTGGCCGTCCGGCCCATAACCCCACGCCCAGCCGCCGCGAATGTCGAGCACGCGGATCTCGTCGCCCGCGCCGAGGACGGCGACTTGCGGCGATTCGGTGTCGGGTGCGGCGAACAGGGCCGCGCCCTCCGTCAGCCGGCGAAGCAGCGGCTCGGCGTAGTGGGAAGCGATAACGCGGCCGGCGAGGGCGACGTCGGCGAGGTCGGAGCGGTAGGCGTGGGTGGCCGGGTCGGGCAGGTCGGACGGGCCGGCGAGCGGATAGCCGCCGTCAGCGTGCGAAGGCGGGCTCGCGGGGCTGCCGGTCGCTGCTGTCGGCCCGGGCGGGGCGCAGGACGGGCTCTTCCCCGGCCCGGAGGGTACGCTTGAAGCCTTCAAGAAATTCGGTCCCATCCTCGGTTCGGACGACGAAGATGTTCCGCCGGTCGTCCTGGTCGCGCTGGCGCCGCAGATAGCCGAGCGAGCCGAGCGTATTCAAGGCGCGCGTGACAACCGGCTTGGAGACACCGAGGACGGAGGCGAGGCCACGCACCGTGTGAGGGCCGGGAGTGAGGTAGACGAGCATGAGAAGCGCCATCTGGCGATTGGTGAGGTCCGGCTCGCCCGAGCGGACGTAGCCGATCAATGTACGCATCCAGCCGGTGAGCGACCGGTCGGTCATAACTGCTCCTCATCGCCGCGTTTCGAGCTATTTAACGGGAAAACCGCGTTTTTGTTGCGTGGCCCGAGGGTTTATTAATGCGCGGCGGCGATCACTTCGCGGCGTAGCGCCCTTCTAGCAAGGCGAACACGGCCCTGAGGCCGAGCGCCTCGCCGCCCTTGGGCCGGCCCGGCTTGGCGGCAGTCGACCAGGCGAAGGTGTCGAGATGGGCCCACGGCAGCCCCTTCGGAACGAAGCGGCGAAGGAACAAGGCGGCAGTGATCGAACCGGCCATCGGCGAGTCGCCCGAATTGGCGAAGTCCGCGATGTCGCTCTTAAGCATGTCGTCGTAGCTGTCCCACAGCGGCATGCGCCACAAGGGGTCGTGCGCTTCACGGGCGGCGTCGGCGAGAGCGCCGGCCAGCGCGTCGTCGTTGGCGTAGAGCGCCGGAAGCTCCGGCCCCAAGGCAATCCGCGCCGCACCTGTGAGGGTGGCGAAGTCGATCATCAGCTCCGGCTTTTCCTCGGCGGCGCGGGTAATGGCGTCGGCCAGCACCAGCCGCCCCTCGGCGTCGGTATTGTCGATCTCGACCGTCTTGCCGCCGCGGCTGGCGACGATGTCGCCGGGGCGGTAGGCGGCGCCGGAAATGGCGTTCTCGACCGCCGGGACCAGCAGATGGAGGCGGACGTCGAGCCCCGCCCCCATTACCAGCCTGGCCAAGGCGAGGGCGTGGGCCGCGCCGCCCATGTCCTTTTTCATCAGCCGCATCCCGGCGGCCGGCTTGATGTCGAGCCCGCCGCTGTCGAAACAGACGCCCTTGCCGACGACGGCGAGGCGCGGCGCGCCTGGATTGCCCCATTCGAGTTCGATCAGGCGCGGTTCGCGGCCGCGCGCCGCAGCCCCGCCGACGGCGGCGATGAGCGGATAGTCTTGAGCCAGCGAATCGCCGGAAACGACGCGAACGCTAGCGCCGAACTCGTCGCCGAGGGCGCGGGCCGACTGCTCGAGATCGGCCGGGCCCATGTCGGCCGCGGGGGTATCGACGAGGTCGCGCACCAAGGCGGTCGCCTCCGCCAGCCGCACCCAGCGCCCGATCTCGGCGGGCTGGCCGGTCAGAAGCACGCGCGGCCCGCGATCGGGCTTGGGCGCGGACTTGTAGCGGGTGAAGCGGTGCTGGGCGAGCAGCCAGCCGAGGGCGGCGATGCCGGGACCGGCGGGGCTGAGACGGTAGTGGCCGGGCGGAAGCGCCTCGCCGAGCTTGGCCAGGCACCACGGCCCCATTGCGCCGACGGATGAGACGCAGGTCACGACCTCGAAATCGTCGGAACTCTTGCCGGGCAAGATGGCGAACTGGAAGGCCGACTTGGGATCGAAGTCGATCGCGTCGAGCATCGCCCGCCGCGACTGGCTCTGGGTCCTGGCCCAGCCCTCGAACGTGTCGCCATCGACGACGTGGATGGTCTGGGCGGACTGCCCGCGGTCGGGCTTCAGAAGGGCGTCGAAATCGGTCATTTCCCAGCGCTTAGCCGTCGGCCGCCGCCGACGATAGCCTTTGCGATGAGCATTGACTTATGTTAAGTTTGCAGCGCCAGAGCCAGGGTGGGGCAGTCGTAGCATGAACAGGGCGTCGCGTTCTCCGAGGATCAGAACAGCAATCGGGGCGACGCTCGTCGACAGCGACGGCGGTGAAATCCAGGTCGAGATCGTCGACCTCTCCGGTAGCGGCTTCAAAATACGCTGCGACGGCTCGCTGACAGCCGGCGAGCGGGTAATCTTGCGGGTTTCCAGACAGGACGACCATGCCGCACAAATCCAGTGGGTGCGTGGTTTCGAGGCCGGGGGAAAGTTCCTCGAGCCGGTGGTGTCGTTGTAGTGGGAGCGTAGGCGATGACAGGAAAGAACTCTGACCAAGACCGGCGGGAAGGCGACCGCCGTTCGAACGACCGCAGGCAGGCCGATGGCCCGGACGGGTTTGACGGCGGCGACCGCCGCAAGTCCGACCGGCGGCAGGGGGAGCGCCGAACCGACGACGCGTGACCGTGCGCTAGCACGGAGCGCTCACTGAGCGGACACTGCCAGCGCGACCTTTAGCTTTTCGACCAGCGGCGCTCCTCCGTCCGCTTGCAAATCCGCGCGCGGTTCGGCGAACCACCTTCCGCGCCAGACCCGCGACGAGGCGGCTTGTTAATCCGCGCTTTACCCACATAAGTTAAAGCTGTCCGCCTAAGTGGGGATGTTCCGATGCGGCAACTATCGGAAGGGCACGCCAAGGCTATTTACGCAGGCGGGTTCGGTCATGGAGGCCGGGCGTGAGCGCGCCTATCGATCCGGCACAGTTCAGCACCAGGCTCGCCCCCATCGAGCGCCGCGAGCGCCGGCCGGTGCACATGACCGGACATGGTGTCCTTCCTGACGGCACCACTGCCCCCTTAACTCTGCTCGACCTTTCCTACGACGGCTGCGGAATCGCGATCGACAGCGAACTTCGGCCGGGTGACCGAATCAAGATTTCAGTACTCAAGCGCGGAGCGATACCCGCCGAGGTGCGGTGGTATTCGCAAGGCAAAGCGGGACTCGTCTTTGCGACCGACGCGCCAGCCGAGCCGACGCATCGCCCGCGCCAGATCGAGCGGGTCTGCACCACCGCCGACGTGCTGCTGCGGCGCCCGGGCCGGTTCACTTATCGCGTGCGGCTCGAAGACCTATCGGCCAACGGCTGCAAGATCGAGTTTGTCGAACGCCCGCAGCAAGGCGAGAGAGTGTGGATCAAATTCGAAGGGCTCGACAGGTTGGAAGGGGAGGTCTGCTGGATCGAGCACCGCTCGGCCGGAATCCAGTTCGTCAGGCATATTCATCCGGCGGTGTTCGACCTGCTTCTTGAGCGACTCATTCAGGCGGACGCACGCAGCTAGCTTAGGAACGCCTGCCGAGCGCCGGTAACAATGGGCTGGTGGAAGCCCTTCATCATCGCCGGCCACGGCCCCTTTTGATTGCCGTCCCTGAGACCCGCTTCGTGAGTGCATTGGCGATGCCGATTTGCGCTACCGACCATTCGGGCTAACCACTGACCCGTTCGGCTCGAGGCGGGAGAACAGCGATGGAAAATTCCATTGAGCGCAGTGGAGATGCGGTCATTGTCTCAGCGAAGGGCCGAGTCGACGAATCGAACTGGGAGGCGTTTGGCGCGATCTTGAGCAACGCCATTGAACACACCACGCAACTCGCGCTTGCCACGGTGATCATCGATTTGGCCCATCTTGATTACATGTCCT
>DASTDT010000030.1:0-21916 GCA_035710225.1 Sphingomicrobium sp. | reverse complement strand
CATGCATCCCGGCGCAGCGCCCCCCGGCGAACAGGGACATGTCGATGAAGCTCATCACCGCCCCGCCGTGGATCGATCCTCCCATGGTGAGATGCACTTCGGTTGGGAACATCCGCGTACGCGCCTGGCCTTCGCCGTCCGGTTTGAACAACAAGCGCCCCGTCTGCGCCGCAAAGGAGCCAAGAGGGAAATCGCCCCAGCTGTACCAGCCAGGGTGATCAGCATCCTCGATCGCCCCTTGGGGCAGGGTCAAGCCGCGCGCTCCGCGATCAGCTTCTTGGTTTCCGCGATTGCCTTTGCCGGGTTCAGCCCCTTGGGGCAGGCGTTGGCGCAGTTCATGATCGTGTGGCAGCGAGAGAGGCGGAACGGGTCTTCAAGGCTATCGAGCCGTTCGCCGGTCGCTTCGTCGCGGCTGTCGGCCAGCCAGCGATAGGCCTGCAACAGGATCGCCGGACCGAGGAAGCGATCGCTGTTCCACCAATAGCTTGGGCAGCTTGTCGAGCAGCAGGCGCACAGGATGCACTCGTAAAGTCCATCGAGCTTCGACCGGTCTTCGGGCGACTGAAGCCGCTCCTTGCCCGAAGGTTCGGGCGTCGCCGACTTCAGCCACGGCTGGATCGAGGCATATTGGGCGTAGAAATGGGTCATGTCCGGGACCAGGTCCTTGACCACTTCCATGTGCGGCAAGGGGGTGATCTGTACGTCGCCCTTGATGTCCTCGATCGCGGTGGTGCAGGCGAGGCCGTTCTTGCCGTCCATGTTCATGGCGCAGGACCCGCAAATGCCCTCGCGGCAGGAACGGCGGAACGTCAGCGTCGGGTCGATCTCATTCTTGATCTTGATGATCGCGTCGAGGACCATCGGCCCGCACTTGTCGAGATCGATGCTGTAGGTGTCGTAGCGCGGGTTCTGGCCGCTATCGGGGTCGAAGCGGTAGATCTTGAAGCGCTTGGTGCGCTTCGCGTCCGCGGGCGCCGGATGGTCCCTGCCGCGTCCCTTGATCTTGCTGTCTTTGGGCAGGAAGAATTCGGCCAAGGGACACTCCGGGGCAAAGCGGTTCGAGGGCCCGCTAACATGCGCACGAAAACCGTTCAACGGCGCATGGCAGCCGGCAACATTTCGGTCAGGCTGCTTCGCGCGTCCGCATCCGCTTAGGCGATCTCGCCCTTGGCGGCTTCGCCGTCCCGGTCGCGGACCAGCTCGCGCTTCAATGGCGACATGAAATAGAGGGTCATGCCGGTGACCAGCGCAAGCATCACGGCGACGTCGATGCTGCCGATTCCGACCGCGATCCCGATCGCCCCGGTTCCCCACAGCGCTGCGGCGGTGGCCGTTCCCTGCACGCGATCCCCGCGCTGCAGGATCGCGCCGCCGCCGATGAACCCGATCCCGGCGATCAGGCCCTCGACGATCCGGGCCATCGCTTCGGCATTGCCCGCAGCGAAGGTCTCGGCAGCCTGGATCAGGCCGCAACAGGCGATCGCCACCAGCGGAAAGGTGCGCAGGCCCGCGCTTCGCTCGGCCTTCTCGCGGTTCCAGCCGATCGGCAGCGCAAGCAGGTAGGCGATCGCGATCGAAACCAGGTGCGGTCCGAGGTTGAAGTTGTCGGTCCCGAGAAGCTCGGTCATTCGCCCAGCGCCTTGACGGCGGCGAGCACTTCCTCGGCGTGACCGGCGACCTTGACCTTGCGCCACACGCGCCGGACCACGCCCTCGCCGTCGATCAGGAAGGTGGCGCGCTCCATGCCCATATATTTGCGGCCGTAGAGCGATTTTTCGCCCCAGGTGCCGAAGGCATCGCTGATCGCTCCGTCCTCGTCGGCGGCGAGCGGCACCTTGAGCCCGTACTTGGTGGCGAACTTGACGTGCCGCGCCATGCTGTCGCGCGACACGCCGATCACTCGCGCTCCGGCTTCGCGGAAATCGTCGGCCAGGGCGGTGAAGTCGCTCGCCTCGCGGGTGCACCCCGGCGTGTCGTCCTTGGGATAGAAATAGAGTACCAGCGGCCCGCCGGGAGCTGACACATCGACCGTATCACTGCTGCTCGTCGCAATCGCCAGCGGCGGCGCCTTCAGTCCCTCGTCGATCATCCGGTCCTCACCTTCTGCCACAGCGCCGCGATCCTTTGCCGCGCGGCGTCATGTTCGGCAACCAGCGTCGCCCAATCGACCAGTCCGCACACCTCGGCGACGAGCTGGCGCGATTCCGCTTCCGGCTCGCCCCCGCCCGGCGCGACCAGGCGCGACGCGACCAGGATTCGCGACAGCAAGCGCAGGTCGGAGTCCGCCTGGGGGTCGATCAGGCCCTGGCCGGCAAGCATCGCGATCGCCTCCTCGAGCCGCGGGCTGAAGGCCGTGCGATGGCTTAGCTGCAGCGTGTGGACGGCGAATTCGAGGTCGACCAGCCCGCCCGGCCCAAGCTTGACGTCAAGCGGCCCGGCCGGTGGCTTGTGGCGCGCCATTTCCAAGCGCATGTCCGATGCATCGGCGCGAACCCGGTCCGGGTCGCGCGCCATCGCCAGCAGCTCGCCGATCAGGCCCGTGAGCCGCGCCCGGCCCGCTTCAGAGCCATGGACCGGGCGAGCGCGAAGAAGCGCCATATGCTCCCACGTCCACGCCTCGCGCTGCTGATAGTCGCGGAACGAGTCGAGGTGGACTGCAAGCATCCCCTGCGCGCCCTGCGGCCGAAGCCGGGTGTCGACGTCGTACAATGGGCCGGCGGCGGTGGCGACGCTGAGCGCGGCCACCACGCGCCGGGCCAGCCGGTTGTAGTAGTCCGCCGGGCCAAGCGCCTTCGCGCCATCGGAAACCGCGTCCTGAGGTCCGTCGTAGAGAAACACCAGGTCGAGGTCGCTGGCATGGGTCAGCGCCATTCCGCCCAGTCGGCCAAGGCCCACGATCAGCAATTCTCCGCCGGGGATCCGGCCGTGTGCCCGGGCGAACTCCTCGCTCGCCGCCTCGGCCAAGGCGACGATCGTCCCTTCCGCGATGGCGGCATAGCCCTCGGTCAGCTCGAGCGGGTCGCGATGGCGCGACACCAGTTGCACCCCCAGCGCGAAGCGGCGCTCGCCGACCGTTCGCCGGACTCTGTCGAGCAGCGCGTCATAATCCTCGCCCGGCCGGCGGCGAAGCAGGTCCGTTGCCTCCTGCGGCGCGGGCGGCTCGGCGAAGCTCGAGGCGTCGATCAAACCATCGAGCAGCCCCGGCTGCTGCGCCAGCTGATCGGCGAGCGCCGGCGCATGGGCCAGGATCACGCTCATGAGTTCCGCCAGCCTCGGCTGGGCATCGAGCAGGCGGTAGAGATTGATCCCGCTCGACAGGCGCTCGACGATATCGGCAAAGCGGTTGAGCGCACGGCCCGGGTCGGGGCCGGCGGCGATCTCACGCAGCATGACCGGCAGCATCGCCTCGAACGCGCCGCGCGCAGCCGGCGATCGCAACGAGCGCATCTGCCCTGAGCGCCAGATGGCGATCAGCCGCGCGGGCGCGTCGGGGTCGGCGAAACCCATGTCCGACAATTCTTTGCTCAGTGCCGCCGCGTCGCTCGACAATCCGCCGCGCCGTTCCGAAATCAGGCTGTCGAAGCAGCCCGCAACCCGGCTGACATGGGGCTCAAGCGAAGCCAGCAGCGCGTCGCCTCCATCGAGCCCGTCGAGGGCGGCAACCGCGGCCATCGCGTCGGTTTCGAGCGGCAGACGGTGGGTCTGCTGGTCGTCGATCATCTGGATTCGGTGCTCGACCGTGCGCAACCGGCGATAGGCGTCGGCGAGGCCGTTAGCCTGGTCCGCATCCAGGCGGCCGGCGGCCGCCAGCGCCGGCAGCGCGTCGAGCACCGCCGGAGCCCGCAGCGCGGGCTCTCGACCGCCGTGGATCAGCTGCTGGACCTGGGTGAAGAATTCGGCCTCGCGAATTCCGCCCACTCCGCGCTTCAGGTCGTAGCCGGGGCCGAGCGTGCGGCCGCTGACATAATGGTCGCGGATTCGGGCGCTGATGTCGCGGATTTCGTCGATCGCCCCGAAATCGAGCGCCCGGCGCCACAGGAAGGGCTGGATCTCGTCGAGGAAGCGTTGCCCCAGCGCGCGGTCGCCAGCCGCGGCCCGCGCGCGGATGAAGGCCGCCCGCTCCCATGCCAGCGCCTGGCTCTCGTAGTAGGAGATGGCAGCGTCGACCGGAAGGGCGATCGGGGTCACTTCCGGCGACGGCCGAAGCCTGAGATCGACCCGCGCAACATAGCCGTCGGCGGTCCGCTCCTGCAGCAATTCGACCATCCGGCGAGCAATTCGAACCGCGGATTCGGAACCGTCGTCATGTTCACGCCGCGCCACGAGCGCGGGATCGAACAAAAGGATCAGGTCGACATCGGAGGAATAGTTAAGCTCTCGGCTGCCCAGCTTGCCCAGTGCGATGACCGCAAAGCCGTCGGTCGAAGCGCCGGAAACGCGTTCCTCGATCGCCGCTGCAAGCGCCTCGTCGATCGCGCGATCGGCGAAGCTGGACAAATGGGCGGTCAGCGTTTCGAGCGGGAACTCGCCGGCCAGATCGCCGAGCGCAACCGCCAGCGCCAGCGCCCGGCGTTGAAGGCGGAGACGTACGCCGATGTCGTCGCCACCCACCGCGAGGGCTTCCGCCACCGCCGCCACCGCGCCGGATTCTTCAAATATTTCAACGAGCTGGGGGATCGCTTCGATGGCCGCGCAAAGGAACGGCGAATTCGCCCGCGCGCGCGCGATTGCGCCAGAGCGCCGGTGCGGATTTGAACCGTCATCCATTGCCGGCGATGGTGGCGGAATCTTCGGAACAGCGAAACCCGATGCAGGTCCGCGCGTTCAATTTCCCTGATGTGCGATACGACAGACCAAGAACTTCAGGTGAACGGCGATCGCCGGATCATCAGGGTTGACGGCCTTCCCGACCAGGCCGCCATTGCCGCCTCGCTGCGCCGTGCGTTCGCGGCCGGCCGCCAGGACGAGTGCGAGCGCGATTTCGCCGAGTTGCTCGAACGTCTCAACTGAACGTCACGCCTCGACGGCGCTGGCTTAGTCGTCGTCGCCCTCTTCGGGGGCGGGCATCCGGTCGCGGCTGAGCATGTCGACTTCGCCCATGATCGATTGCAGCGCCGTCTTGTTTGGGTCGGTCCGGTACTGGCGGCGCGAGCTCATGTCGCTTCCCGATAGCAGGTTCTCGAGCGCCACCCGGCCGCGTGCGACCCGGCTCTTGATGGTGCCGACCGCGCAGCCGCAGATCTGCGCCGCTTCCTCGTAGGCGAAGCCGCCGGCGCCGACCAGGATCAGCGCCTCGCGCTGGGGTTGCGGCAAATGGAGCAGCGCGCGTTGCATGTCGCCAAGCTCGATGTGGCGGTCCTGGCTTGCGGGGGCAGCGAGAATCTTCGCAGCGGTGACATCGTCCCATTCACCCTTGAACCGGGCGCGCCGCATTTGGCTGAGGAAGAGGTTGCGCAAGATGATGAAGGTCCAGGCGCGCATGTTGGTCCCTGCCTGGAATCGTTTGCGCGCCGCCCACGCTTTCAGCAGGGTTTCCTGGACGAGGTCGTCGGCGAGGTCCCGGCTGCCCGACAGTGAGCGGCCGAACGCGCGCAGGTGCGGAATGACCGCGGCCAGATGCTCCTTGAACTCGTCGTCCGGCAAAGGCACCAGCTCGGGTGCGTCGTCTTGCGCTTGTTGATCGGACTGATGCGCCAAATTCCCCACCCGCCTGCTCGACCTTGCGCCCGGACCATCGTCCGGCGCCACTGGGTCGCGAGAGTCTAAGATAGTCGCTTAGCCGGCGACCAACAATATCACGGCAAAAGCCACGATCACCAGGACGAGCCCGACTCCGAGGACCACACGCGTGACATGGGGCGTTGATCCCGCCCGCGCCTCGGTGGTGGTGACATGTTCGGTCGGTTCGGCCATCGCTGTCTTACATTCCTGTCTGTTTCGCTCGCCAACGCCGCGCCGGGCGCGCTTGTTCCGGGGCCGTTGCTAAGCGGCCGGCGCTGTCGCCGCGTCGAAGAACAAGGCCTGGCTGATCGCCGCCTTGACGGTCGCCCGCTGGAACGGCTTGGTGATGAGGAACGTCGGCTCCGGACGAGTGCCGGTCAAGAGACGCTCGGGGAAGGCGGTGATGAAGATCACCGGCACGCTGAATTCGGCGAGGATGTCCTTCACCGCGTCGATCCCGCTGGAATCGTCGGCCAGCTGGATGTCGGCCAGCACCAGGCTTGGCGGCGACTGGCGCGCCTGGGCGACGGCTTCCGACCGGGTCACCGCCACCCCGGTGACGTTGTGGCCAAGATCGCGGACGATCATCTCGATGTCCATGGCGATGATCGGTTCGTCCTCGATGATCAGCACGTCGGCGTGGGTCTGGCGCTCAATCTCCTCGAGCGCTTCGGCGACCAGGCTTTCGACGTCCTCCGGACTGACCCCGATCAGGAAAGCGGCGTCCTCGTTCGAGAAGCCCTCGAGGCTGGTCAGCAGCAGCGCCTGGCGGGACATCGGCGTAATCCGCGACAGCCGCGCCTGGGCGATGCCCTCGGGACCTAGCGCGCCGGAATCGCCCGGCTCGTCGCCCTCTTCGATATTGGCGGTCGACCAGATGGCATGGAACGTGCGGTAAAGGCCCCGGCGCGGGTCGACATCCTTGGGGAAGTCGTCGGGCGAGGCGACGATCGCTTCAAGAGTCGCGCGAACGAAGGCATCGCCATGAGCCTGGCTTCCAGTCAGGGCGCGCGCATAACGGCGCAGAAAGGGCAGGTGGGGGGCAAGTTCCTGACCAAGCGACATAGGATTGAGACTCCCTCGTGAAACGACGGCCCTATTGGGCTGGGGTTTCGTTCGTTGCAACCCCGGACCATTGCCCGCGTGGCCTTATGGTGACAGCCGTGAATGATTAGCCGAGGGCTGGAACAAAGCTTGCGGCATTTGGTTTCCAAAGCCAGCCGGGGGTTCAGGGGCAGCCCGATTGACGGGGCAATTTGGGCGCTCTACTTGCCCGCCCAGCCTTTACGATCCGGTAGGTTCCGAACGGTGCATGCGTGGTTGACGATAAAGAATTCGAAGGCCCGTTCGAGGGGGACGAGAGGTTGAGTGAAGTCAGGCGCAAATCGAAATCGGGCAGCAGCCGCGCGAAAAATGGAGCTGGTTCGAGTGGCGGAGAGCGCAGGCCTGGCGCCCCGCGCAAGAATCAGGGCGATGTCGGCAAGGTCCTTCGCTCGGTCTACGACACCACCCTCAATGAAGACATTCCCGACGATTTTCTCGATCTGCTCGGAAAGCTCGACTGACCCTTCCCGTGACGAGGGCTTTTCCGCGTGAAAGCCTTTCTCCACCGGTTCGACAGCATGGCGACCGGTCCGAAGGTCATCTTGCTGCTGTCGGCCGCGCTGCTGCCGCTCGGGCTGGCGCTGGCATGGACCACTCGTAACAGCATCCGGGCGTCCGAACTTGCCGTTGTCGACCTCGCTAGGCGGCAGGGACTGAGCGCGGCGACGGCGATCAATTCGCTCATTGCCCGCAACACGCTGGCGCTGCGGGTCGCCGCCAACAGCGCGGCTCGCGCCGGCGGCGCCGACCCGTGCAGCGAAATGAGCCTGTCGCTGGCGCTGACCCCGGCGGTCGCACAAACCTTCATGTTCCGCGATTCGGACGGCTCGATTGTGTGCAGCAAGGGCGACATGCAGAATGTCAGTCCCGACCGGTTCATGGCGCCGGGCGCGATAGACGTGTGGGCAGCGCCCGCCGAACGGGCCCTGTTCTATCGCGTCGGTGTGATCGACGGAATGGCCACCGGCCGGCTGACTGTCGATGAACTCGCGGCGGCCGTGCGTGACACTGAACCGATGGTGCGCGACGTGGCTCTGCGCGATTCGCAAGGCGCCGTTCTCGACATCATCGCGGCGCGGGGCGAAGGGCGCGGCGAGCAATGGTTTCGCTCGGCCGCGCCGATTGCCGACGGGCGGATGACCGCCATGCTTCAGACCGCGGCGCCGATCCCCGGGTTGAACGAGCGGCTGGCGATGCTTCTGCCGATCTTGATGTTCTTTGCCGCCGCCGTGGGCGCGTGGCTGCTCGTCAAGCTGCTCCTCACACGCCCGCTGTCGCGGCTTCAGCGCGCGATCAATGAGTATCGGCCCGGCGAGCGGCTGGTGCTGCCCGCCCGGCTCGGCTCTGCCGAGGAAATCCGCTCGCTGGGGGCGGCATTCGAACGCGCGGTCGACCGAATCGAGGAATCCGAGCACCATATGGCCGAGGCGCTCGAGGGCCAGCGCCGGTTGGTCCGGGAGGTCCACCACCGGGTCAAGAACAACCTCCAGGTCATCGCCTCGCTACTCAGCATCCACGGGCGAAGCGCTTCAACGGCCGAATCGCGCGACGCCTATGCCGCCATCGGCCGCCGGGTCGACGCCTTGTCGGTCGTTCACCGCAATCACTTCGCCGAAGTCGAGGACAGTGTCGGCATCCCGCTTCGTCCGTTACTGGTGGAGCTGACTGCGATCCTTCGCGCGTCGGCGCCGCAATCGGCCAGCGGCCTGGTCATCCAGCTCGACGCCGAACCGCTTTTCACCACCCAGGATGCCGCCGTGGCCGTCTCGTTCTTCGTCACCGAAGTGGTCGAATATGCCATGCTCGCGGCGCCGGGCGAACCGATCGACGTCGAACTCCATCGGTTGAGCGAGCTGGCCGCAATGCTGACCGTGTCGAGCGGCGCGCTGGTCGACGGTGCAGAGGAATCGGGCTCGCGGGCGAGGGATCAGTTCGATCGGGTCATCGCCGGCCTGGCGCGCCAGCTGCGCTCCCCGCTCGAATCGAAAATGGGGCGACTGGGGGTCAATCTCCCGGTGTTCCCGGAGCGGCGCTAAGCAATTTCCGACCGCCCTGAAAAAAATCTCGCCAATGCTGGAACCGGGGAACAAGGACGGCGTTTTGATTGACGGATAGTGACCTTTTTGCCCCCCCGCTCTCGCTATCCGCTTAAATGGGCCCGGAACCGCCAACCCTCCCCCCCCCCGGTGGCGATTTCGGGCCCAAATTGCGTCCGCCAGGGGTCTCCTCACCTTCATTGATCTGATCGGCCGCAGCGGCCTTGCGCGCAGCGCGCCAGTGCGTCAGCCGGATGGCGAGGATCGCGAACTCGTAGAGCGCATAGAGCGGCACCGCGAGCATGAACTGGCTGACGGCGTCGGGCGGGGTCAGCACTGCGGCGATGGCGAACGCCGCGACGATCGCATAGCGGCGCCCCTTGGTCAGCTGCTCTCGGGTGACGAGCCCCGCCCGCTCGAGGATCATCAGCAGGATCGGCGCCAGGAACGCGACCCCGAAACCGAACAGGAAGCGAGTGACGAAGCTCAGGTAATTGCCGATGCCCGGCAGCGCCTGCTGTTCGACCCCCCCGACAGTGCCCTCGAAACTCAGCAGGAAGTGAAGCGCCCACGGCATGGCGATGAAATAAGCGAACGCCGCGCCGCCGCCGAAGAACAAGGGAGTCATCAGCAGGAACGGAAGAAACGCCTTCTTTTCCTTGGCATAAAGGCCGGGCGCGGTGAATCGCCACAACTGCGTGGCGAAGATCGGGAAGGTCACCATCAGCGCCGCGAAGAAGGCCACCTTCACCTCTACGAAGAAGGCTTCGAACACATCGGTGAAGATGAGCGTGCCCTGCCCCGCCCGAAGCAGCGGCTGGACGAGCACGGCGAAGATCGGCTTGGCGAAATAGAGGCAGGCGAAGAACGCGACGAGAAGGCTCCCGACGACCCACAGCAAGCGTGTCCTGAGCTCCACCAGATGGTCGAGCAACGGCGCCTTGCTGTCGTCGATGTCGCGGATCACGGCAGCTCGCGCTCCGCGGGCGGACGCGGGTCGTCGTCGGGCGCGGGCGGCGCTTCCAGCGGCAGGTCATGCTGGTCGTCTGCGGGGGATAGGGCGGTCATTGCCGGCTGACCTTCTGGGAAAGTGCTGTCGGCGGGATAGCGAGCCATGATTCGCGCATTCTCCTCGCGCCACTTGGCCTCCATCTCCTCCAGCTCGGCCTCGCGCATCATGTTCTCAATGCCGGCGGTGAAGTGGCGCGCCATTCCCCGCACCTTGCCGACCCAGCGGCCGACGGCGCGCATCGCGCCGGGAAGCTCCTTGGGCCCGATGAAGATCAGCGCGGCGATCGCGACGATCAGGAACTCGATGGAATCGACGCCGAACATGATGGCGCCCTGGCGCTAGAGGTCAGCGCTGCTGGTCGTCGCGCGGCGCGGGGTCGGCGGCGGGCCGCGCTTCGAGGTCGATCGGCGGCTGCTGGCTTCCCGCGGCCGGGGGAATCTGGCGCTGCGGATCCTGCTGCTGGGCGCGGAACTCGTTCTGCTTCTTCTCGTCTTCCTCGCTCAGCCCCTGCTTGAAGCTTTTAAGGCCCTGGGCGACGTCCTTCATCATCGCCGAGAAGCGATTGCCGCCGAACAGCAGCAGGATGATGATCCCCAGGATGATCCAATGGATGAGGCTGAACGAGCCCATGGGCTGTCACTCCAATGACGGTGCGCTTGCGCCTACCTAGTCGCTCTCGTCGGTGCTTTCCAGTTCCAGCTCGCCCAATTGCAGGGCGAGCGCCTCCTCGTCGAGCGGATCAAGCAGCCCGGCCGCCTTTAGATCGTCGATCCCCGGCAAGTCGCGGCGCGAGGCGAGGCCGAAATGGGTGAGGAAATCCGCGGTCGTCGCATAGAGCAGGGGCCGTCCGGGCGACTCCCGGCGCCCGGCGGTCCGCACCCAGCCCGCTTCCATCAGCACGTCGATCGTGCCCTTCGAAATCTGCACGCCGCGGATGGCCTCGATCTCCGCTCGGCTGACCGGTTCATGATAAGCGATGATGGCCAGGCACTCGGTCGCCGCCCGCGACAGCCGCCGTGGCTCCTCGCTGGTTCGCCGCAGCAAGTGCGCCAGGTCGGGCGAGGTCTGGAAGTGCCAGCGCCCGCCGCGCTCGACCAATTCGACCCCATGGCCTTCGTAGATCGCGGCCAGGCGCCCAAGCGCGACCTCGATGTCGCCCTCGCCAACATAGTCCGCGATGTCGTCGGCGCTCATCGGCTCGGCCGCCGCGAACAGCGCCGCTTCGACGGCTCGGGTCAACTCGTCCATCTCAGGCCGCCGCCTTCTTGACCAACACGTCGGCGAACGCTTCGTCCTGGGCAATCATCAGCCGCCCCTGGCGAGCAAGCTCGAGCGCAGCCAGGAACGAGCTGGCCAGAGCCGACTTGCGAAAAGCGGGGTCGGCGGTGGCCGGCAGGAACGCCTGCAGCGCGGTCCACTCGACGGCATTGCCGAGCATCGCCGCGACCCGCTGGATGGCGTCCTCCAGCGTCATCACCGCGCGATGGGCGACCACGTGCATGGCCGGCTGGGTGCGCGCCCGCACTCGCCCGTAGGCGGCATAGAGGTCGAACGCGCTCGCCTGCCACAGCGCTTTCCGCAGCACCTTGAGGCCCTCCGGCGCGCCGCGCCCGAACACGTCGCGGCCAAGCCGGTCGCGGCCCATCAGCCTTGCCCCTGCCTCGCGCATCGCGTCGAGCCGCTGGAGCCGCAGCTGAAGCCGCAGAGCAAGCTCCTCGGGGCTCGGGTCCGCCTCCTCGTCGCGCGGCAGCAGCAGGCAGGATTTGAGGTAAGCTAGCCACGCCGCCATGACGAGGTAATCGGCGGCAATCTCCAGCTTCAGCGCGCGGGCGCCCTCGATATAAGCGAGATATTGCTCGGTGAGGGCGAGGATCGAAATCTGCTTCAGGTCGACCTTCTGGGCCCGCGCGAGCGTCAGCAGCAGGTCGAGCGGCCCTTCCCAGCCGTCGAGGCTGAGATTCAGCGCCTCGTCCTCGCGCACCGGGGAAAGGTCGAACGGCTCGTCCACCCGCCAAGCTTATACCAAGGCCAGCAGCGAGTCGCGCTTGGCGACGGCCTCGGCAAAATCCATCTCGTCGTCGAAGGTGAAGGTCTGTGCCATCGCCCGCGCCAATCGCTCGGCACCCTGGACGGTCAATTCCGGGACATGTCGGGCGACGTCGAGATTATTCGCCAGCACCCCGTCGCACGGCAGCGCCGCGTCGCATCCCGCGGCGACGCAGGCCGCCGCGCGCTCGCCGGGCGAGCCCGTCAGCGCATTCATGTTGCTGTCGTCGCTCATCAGGAAATTTTCGAAGCCGATGCGGCCGCGGATGATGTCGCGGATGACCGTTGGCGACTGGCTGGCGGGACGGTCCGCGTCCCACGCGGTGTAGACGACGTGGGCGACCATCCCCATCGGCGCGTCGCGTAGCCGCTCGAACGGCTCGAGGTCGGCCTGCAATTCCTCGTCGCTGGCGGTCACCACCGGAAGCTCGTGGTGGCTGTCGACCAGCGCCCGGCCGTGACCCGGGATATGCTTGATGACCCCGATCACCCCGGCCGAGGACAGCCCGTCGAGGATCGCCCGCCCGAGGCTCGACACCTGCATCGGCTCGGCCCCGAGCGAGCGGTCGCCGACGATCTCGCTGGCGCCCTCCTGGCGGACGTCGACCACCGGCAGGCAGTCGACCGTGACCCCGCATTCGCGAAGCATCAGCCCGAGCGCCCGGGCGTTGACCCTTGCCGCCTCGATCGCGCTCGACGGCGCCAGCTGGTAGAGCTTGTCGAACGCCGCGCCGCTCGGGAACGCCTGCCACTCGGGCGGGCGCATCCGCGCCACTCGGCCGCCCTCCTGGTCGATCAGGATCGGCACCTGGTCGTGGCCCTCGAGGGCGCGCAAGGAATCGGTCAGCGCCTTCAGTTGGCTACGCGTCTCGATGTTGCGCCGGAACAGGATGTAGCCGGCCGGCTTGCAGTCCTTGAAAAACGCCGTCTCATCCGCGCTCAGCACCGGGCCGGCAAAGCCGTAGATCGCCGCCTGGGTCATCGCACCACGAAGCAATTCTCGCCGCCGGCGGTGACCGCCCGGCAAGCGGCGCGCGCCTGGTCCGGCGAGGCGCCGGAGGCCCTCAGCCTGAAACCGCCATTGTAGGGCACGACCTGCTTGGTCAGCGAAGCGACCTCCGGGAAGCGCGCCGACAGCATCTTCCACGCGGTCTCGGCCTTGGCGCTGGATCCATAGGCGCCCAGCTGGACGGTGGCGCCGGAAGCCCCAGGCTCGGCCGCCGGCGGAGCCGGTTCGGGCTTGGGCTCCGGCTTCGGGCGCTTCTCGCCCGCGGCGGGTTCGGGCGGCGGCGGCGGCTCGGCCATGCGCGTCACGTCGAGCCGCGAATCGGTGTCCACGCCTGCCCCCGTGGCGAAGGCGGTGCCGCTCTCCCCGCTGACGTCGAGCCCGCCGGGGTTCGCGGGCTTGACCTTGTACGGCCCCTGCGGCGCGCGGATCAGTTCGGGCGGGCCCGACCCGCCCTGTTCGCGGCCGATGTAGAACAGTGTCCCGGCGACGATCGCGACGCCGAGCAGGACCAGCGCCAGCGCGGCCAGCATCTTCCTCGCCGAAAGGCCGCGCGGCTCATCTTCGTCGTCGACGGCCTCGAGCCAGGGAAGCGCTTCGCCGTGCGGCTGCATATGGTCTTGAATCCCCTAACCGATGACCAGGCAATGGTCGCCGCTGCGCCGCAGGTTGCTGCACACCACCTGCGACTGTTCGCGCGTCTGCGTGCCAAGGCGCAAGACATAAAGCACTTGCCCGCGCGGCTTGGTAATGACGGGAACGATGACCTGCGGCATTCCGGACAGCAAGGGGTAGCGAGCGATGCGCTCGCGATAAGCGGCCTCGGCGCGGGCGCGGGTCGAGAAGGCACCGAGCTGGATGACCTGCCCCGCCGTTCCCGGCGACGGCATCTTCGGCCATGTCCGAACCGCCTCGCGCTGCTTGGCCACGACACGGTCGTACTGGGTTCGGCGCGTATCGGCCCGGCGTAGTTTAGCCTTGCGCGGCGGCGAGGGCGCGGCCCTCTCCGCTACCTTCTTGGGCGGTTCGATCTTGGTCACGGGTTCCGGCGTGGGCTCGGGCTCGGGTTCAGCGGTCGCTTCGACGGCATTCACGCCCGGCAGTTCGGCAGGCGCTGCGGGGACAGGCGCAGGCGCTGAGCGGCGCTCGGCTATCGCGGCAGGCGCGGGGACGTCCTCTTTCAGTCCAAGCCAGTAGCCGCCACCAGCCGCCGCAGCCACCAGCAGCAGCACCGCCATGCCCCACAGCGGGCCATTGGAGCGCGGCCCCGGCGCGGGCCGAACCGCTTTCGGGCGGGCCGCGGAGGGCCGGGCGGCTGGCTCGGAAAACGGCTCCAGCCACGGCAGCCGTTCGCTGTCGGCATTGTCGTCGAGGCCGGGCCGCTTGCTCACATCTCCTCCGCCGCTTCGACTCCCATCAGCCCAAGGCCGTTCTTGATGACTTGCCCGACGACGCGCGCAAGTTCCAGCCGGGCGCACGACAAAGCCGGATTGCCTTCGATAAGGAAGCGGCGCTCGGGATCGTCGTTGCCCCGGTTCCACAAGGCGTGGAGCTCGGCGGCCAGGTCGTAGAGGTAGAAGGCGATGCGGTGGGGCTCATGGGCAATCGCCGCACCTTCCACCACACGCGGATATTGCGCCGCCGCCTTGACCAGCGCCAGCTCCTCCCCGTCGAGCAGCGAGAGGTCCGCCGGCTGGTCGAGCGAAACCCCGGCAGCGGCCGCCTTGCGCCCGAGCGAGCTGATCCGGGCATGGGCGTATTGGACGTAGAACACCGGATTGTCCTTCGACGCTTCGACCACCTTGGCGAAATCGAATTCCAGCATCGTATCGGCGCGCTTGGTCAGCATCATGAAGCGAACGACATCCTTGCCGACCTCGCGCACGACATCGGCGAGCGTCACGAAATTGCCGGCCCGCTTCGACATCTTGATCGGCTCGCCGCCGCGCAGCAATTTCACCATCTGGACGATCTTTACGTCGAGATCGACGCGCCCGTCGGTGAGCGCGGTGACGGCCGCCCTGATTCGCTTCACCGTCCCGGCATGGTCGGCGCCCCAGATATTGACGAGATGGTCGGCGGCCTGCGCCTTTTGCAGGTGATAGGCGGCATCGGCGCCGAAATAGGTCCAACTGCCGTCGGATTTCTTGAGCGGCCTGTCCTGGTCGTCTCCGAATTGCGTCGACTTGAACAAGGTCAGCTCGACCGGCTCCCAGTCGTCAGGAGTTTCGCCCTTGGGCGCTTCGAGCACGCCTTGATAGACCAGCCCCTTTGCGGTGAGCGTCGCCAACGCCTCGTCGACCTTGCCGGTGGCCTGCAGCGCCGCCTCGGACGCGAAATGGTCGTGATGAATACCGAGCAAGGCAAGGTCGGCGCGGATGAGTTCGATCATTGCCGCGACGGCCCGGCCCCTGAAGTGGACGAGCCAATCCTTTTCCGCCGCGCCGACGAAGCGATCGCCGAACTCGGTTGCCAGCGCCTCGCCTACCGGCTTCAGATAGTCGCCCGGATAGAGCCCCTCCGGAATCTCGCCGATGTCCTCTCCGAGCGCCTCCCGGTACCGCAAGTGCGCCGAGCGGGCGAGGGTGTCGACTTGGCTTCCGGCGTCGTTGACATAATATTCCTTGGTCACGCGGAAGCCCGCTGCCTCGAGCAGCCGGGCAAGCGCGTCGCCGACCACCGCGCCGCGGCAATGGCCCATGTGCATCGGCCCGGTCGGGTTGGCCGAGACATATTCGACGTTGACCCGCTCGTTGTTCCCGGTCGCGCTCAGCCCGTAGCGCTCGCCCTCGCGCAATATCGTGACCAGCTCGTCCCGCCACACCGCCTCGTCCAGCGTCAGGTTGATGAACCCAGGCCCGGCGATGGCCACCCCGGTGACGCCCGGAAGCGCCGCCAACTGGGGCTCGAGCAAGGCCGCGAGCGCACGCGGGTTGGTCCCGGCCGACTTGGCCAGCACCATGGCCGCATTGGTGGCAAGGTCGCCATGCGCGGAATCGCGCGGCGGCTCGACTGCGACGGCCGAGCGATTGATGTCGGCGGGCAATTCTCCGGACGCAATCAAATCGTCGAGGATGTCGCCGAGAAGCGCGGAATAACGGGCATAGAGGGACATGGCGCGCCTCTAGCCGAGCGGCGCGTGCGCGTCACCCCGCGTGACGGCGAGCCGGCGAATCTCACGATTGTGGTGAACCAGGCGGCCCGGCTCGGCCTGTCCCGCGAGCGTCGCCATGGCCGCCGCTACGACGTCGGCCTCGATCGCCGCGAAACGGTCGAGCGGGCCACGCAGGACGAGGTTTGACAGCGGGCTAATCGCAATCCCGATCCGCTCGCCGAGGCGTCGATCGGCCCCGCGCTCGCCGCGCAGTAGCCCGGGCCGAACGAGATCGAGGCGCTCAAAGCCGAGGTCCGCAAGGTCGCGTTCGACCCTGCCTTTGAGCGCCAGATATCTGTTGCGGGACTGAGGGTTGGCCCCGCTCGAGCTGACCATGATCATCTGCCTGGCGCCGCTCGCGCGCGCAGCCTCGGCGAAACGGACCACGCCGTCCCGGTCGACGGCCGCAAAGGCCGGCCACGAGCCGGCCTTTCGCCATGTCGTTCCCAACGTCGAGATCGCGACGTCGATGTCGCGCCCTTCGAGTTCGGCCGGCCATGTCGCCATCTCGCCGACGACCTCTTCGGCACCATCGACGCCGGCCGGTCGTCGGCCGAGGATCAGCAGTTTATGCCCGCGGGCAACCAACACCGGCGCGAGCTTCCCGCCGATCAGCCCCGTCGCGCCGATCATGGCCACCCGCGCCACCCTCAGAATTTCTCCGGCAAATAGACCGGACCCACCAGCTCCTCGTGACGGGCGATGGCGAAGCGGTCGGTCATCCCGGCGATGAAGTCGGCGATTCCGCGCAGGCGATCGACCTCTTGGCGCCCGCGCTGCCAGCAATCGGCGAGCAAGGCGCGGTCCTCGCGATAGGCCCGGGCGAGATTGGTGATGACCCGCTGCGCCTCGTCGCGCACCGGGCGCAGCGGCGCGCTGTCGTACAGCCGGTCGTAGAGGAACCGCTTCAGCGCCCGCTCTTCCTCGGCCATCGCCGCCGAGAATCCGGCCAGTTCGCGCCCCGCCCCGCGAACGTCCTCAAGCGTCTCGATGCCGTATTCGGCGACCCGCCGCTTCGTCTCCTCGAGCACGTCGGCGACCAT
Source organism: Sphingomicrobium sp. (assembly GCA_035710225.1). GTDB lineage: Bacteria > Pseudomonadota > Alphaproteobacteria > Sphingomonadales > Sphingomonadaceae > Sphingomicrobium. The sequence continues at coordinate 4,794 of DASTDT010000030.1, read as the reverse complement.
CGTGCCGATGCCGTCTCGCACCAGCGCCTTGACCTTGAGTTCGCGCTCCAGGCCGGGATGGCGGTGCTCGATCGCTTGCCACAGGCGGCCAACCAGCGGCACCGTCAGCAAATCGTCGAGGTCGATGATGCCGGCGCGCAAGCCGTCGTCGATGTCGTGATTGTCGTAGGCGATGTCGTCGGCCACCGCCGCCACCTGCGCCTCGAGCCCGGGCCAGCGGTCGAGATCCAGGCCCGCTCCGCGATCCGCTTCGGCCAGCGCCCAGCCCGGCTGGGCCACCGGACCATTGTGCTTGGCCAGACCCTCGAGCATGTCGCGGGTCAGATTAAGGCCGGCGAAGTCGGGATAGGGGTTCTCGAGCGCCGTCACGATGCGCAGCGTATGGCCGTTGTGATCGAACCCGCCCGCATCGGCGAGGGCCGCCGACAACGCATCCTCGCCGGCATGGCCAAACGGCGGGTGGCCGAGATCGTGGGCGAGACACAGAGCCTCGGTCAGGTCCTCGTTGAGGCCCAGGGCGCGGGCCATCGTCCGGCCGATCTGCGCCACTTCAAGGCTGTGGGTCAGACGCACCCGAAAATGATCGCCGTCGGGCGCGACGAACACCTGGGTCTTTGAGCGCAGGCGGCGAAAGGCCGCAGAATGGACGATCCGGTCGCGGTCGCGCTGGAAGGCATCGCGCGGGCCGCGCGGTCCGTCGTCATGTTCGCGATGGACGCGTCCGAGCGAGTGGCCTGGTCGGGCGGCGAGGCCCGGGAATGCCGTCATCGGCTGGCGAGTTTCTCGATCTTGATCTGGGCCGGGTTGCGGGTCCAGGCGAAGCTATCGATGCCCGCCTTGTCGAGCTTGGTGACGAACGACTGCGCCGCGCCTGCGCTGTCGAACGGCCCGACCAGCAGCCGGAAATAGTCCTTGCCGACTGTCACATGGCCGGGCTGGCCCTTGAAAAGCTCCGGGTTCTTGGCGCGGATCTTCTTGTACTCGGACGCCATCATCGCCTTGTTGGAGCTCCCCGCCAGCTGGACCCAATGGGTTCCCTTGGCGCCGACATCGGGCCCGTCAGCTTTCGGCTTGGCCGGCACGCCGCGGGTTTGCGCGACATTGCGCGACGCCAACTCGACCTTCGGTTTGGGCGCCGGCGGCGTGTTGATCTCGAGCTTGGGCGTGGGCGCTGGCGGCGGCTCCGCCGAAGCGACCGAAAAGGCTGGCCTGGGCGAATCCTGGTCGCTGTTGTCGGCCGGACGAAGGGGATCGGAGGGAAGGTCGATGACCGCCGTTTCCACTTGCCGCTCCACCGGGGCCGGCGGAAGGTCGAGCGCGACGGTCTCGACCACCGGCGGCGCTGGAGGGGGCGATTCAGCCGGCCGCGCAACCTCAGCCGTCACAACCGGTCGGGGTGACGGGTCCGCGGGTCCTCCATCGCCCGACGCAGCCGGCTGGACGGCCTCGGACTTGGTCCTCGGACGGCGCGAGGAAGCGTGGCGTGACGGGTCCAGCGAGGGGCGGATCGAGGCGACCCAGGTGTTGATCGCTTCGGATTCCCGCTCCGCCCGGCGCGGCGCTTCGGCGACCCGTTTGGGTGCCGGCTTCGGCGCTTGCTGCTGAACCACTTTGCGGGGCTGCGAAGTTCGCTTGCCGGCAACCGGCACCGGGTCGCGGTTGTTGCCAATGGACAGCACGGGCGAGGAAGCGACCGGCTGGGCCTGGGCATAACGCTGAGCGGCATCCGTAGGAAACTCTCCCAGGTGCACGGCCGCCGCCTTCTCGTTGGGCCGGAGTACCGGCAGCAAGCGGAAGAACGGCTCGAACTGGGCGCCCTTGCCCGGCATCACCGAATCGATCGTCCGCCGTGCGCCTTCGCGGTCGCCGGCCAGCGCGAGGATGAAGGCATTGACTCGAATGGCCTCGCGATCGCGGCGAACGAGCAGTGGTTCGATGGCCGCGGCGGCGCCCTTGAAGTCGCGACCGATCGCCAGGCTCAACGCCAGCCGGCGCCGCGCCTCGTCGGCCGACACGCCGATCATCGCAATGCGGTACTCGGCCTGGGCCTGGGGCTGCTGGCCGAGCAGGTCGTAGGCCATGCCGCGATCGAGCGCGAGCGTGGACGGCGGCGCGCCGAGTGCGGCGGCGCGTGCGAAATAGGTCAGGGCCGACGACGGCTGGCCGCTCATCGTCATCGTCGCGCCCATGCCGATCTTGGGCATCGGGCTTTGTGGATAGGCTTCCTCGGCGCGGCCGAAGAAGCCGGCCGCGGCCTGCAGGTCGCCAAGCTCAAGGCTGGCCCGTCCGGCGCTGATCAGCGCCGCCATGTTGCGGGGCTCCCTCGCCAGGGTGCGCATGCTGGCCGCAAGCGCGGCGTTGGGGTCGGCAATCGCCGTCGCGCCATATTGGGCGGCTGCCGGAACGCCGAACGCAAGGGTCGAAAGCAGCAGGGCGGCAAGCCCGCTACGGAAGCACATGTGTCGCATTGCTCCACTGATCGCGAATGCGACCTTGCTCCAACATTGCCGAAGCAAGGTAAACGCCGAGCCGTTTCTCATCGGCGACGAGCCGATGATGCGGCTACTGATTATTCTGGCGATTAAGGAATCGCGGGATATCGAGCGGCTCGCGGCGGAAGCTCGGCATCGGCTCGCCGCCATCCGATTCCGCCTGCGCCGCGCCGCGCGCGATATTGCTCATCCGCTCGAACAGAGTGCCGCCACCAGTCGCCAGCTTGGGACGATCGTCCTCCGCCGAGCTCTCGGTGTCGCCCTCGTCCGCCGGCGGAGGCACCGGCGCCGAAGCGACCGGCTGAGTGAGAATATCGTCGCTGTCGAGAACCAGCTCTTCCGCTTGGTCCTCGGCAGTCAGTTCCAGAAGCTCGTCGGGATCGCCTGGCTCGTCGTCGGTGTGATCGGCCGGCGTTTCGGTCACTGGCGGGACCGAGGGCGCGCTTGCGGCCCCGCGCGCCGGGAAGCTGAACACCTTGGCCGCGCCGCCTTGCTGGCCGCCGGTCAGGGCCGCACCCTCGGCCTCGATCCCGGTGGCGACGACGCTGACCCGAATCTTGCCTTCGAGCCCGTTGTTGAAGGCCGAGCCCCAGATGATGTTGGCGTCGGCGTCGACCAGTTCCTTGATGTGGCTGGCGGCCTCGTCGACCTCCATCAGCTTCATGTCCTCGCCGCCGGTGATCGAGATGATGACGCCCTTGGCGCCCTTCATGCTGACACCGTCGAGCAGCGGGTTGGAGATCGCCTTTTCGGCGGCCTCGATGGCGCGGTTCTCGCCCTCGGCCTCGCCGGTGCCCATCATCGCCTTGCCCATCTCGCCCATAACCGAGCGGACGTCTGCAAAGTCGAGGTTGATGAGGCCGGGCATGACCATCAGGTCGGTGATCCCGCGAACGCCCTGCTGGAGGACTTCGTCCGCCATTTCGAACGCTTCCTTGAAGGTCGTGTCCGAATTGGCGAGGCGGAACAGGTTCTGGTTGGGAATGACGATCAGTGTGTCGACGTGCTTCTGCAGCTCCTCGATGCCGCTGTCGGCCGAGCGCATTCGCCGGGCGCCCTCGAACGCGAACGGCTTGGTGACCACGCCGACGGTCAGGATACCGCGGTCGCGCGCGGCCTTGGCGATGACCGGCGCAGCGCCGGTGCCTGTGCCGCCGCCCATGCCCGCGGCGATGAAGCACATGTGCGACCCGTCGAGCGCCCGTTCGAGGTCCTCGATCGTCTCTTCCGCCGCGGCCCGGCCGATCTCGGGCCGCGAGCCGGCGCCGAGGCCCTGGGTGATCTTCAGGCCGAGCTGGAGCCGCCGGTCGGCGGTCGAGGCGTTGAGCGCCTGGGCGTCGGTGTTGGCGACGATGAAGTCGACGCCCTGGACGTCGCGCCGGATCATGTTGGCGACCGCGTTGCCGCCGGCGCCGCCGACGCCGATGACGCTGATCCGCGGACGAAGCTCGTCGACTTCGGGACGAATGAAATCGATGCTCATGGGTCGGGCCCTCCCCTGACGCGCCAAGCGCTTTGAATCTACAGCGTGAATCTTTGAATCATCGCGGTTGCGCTGCCAAGTAAAAACGACTGGGCGGGTGAATTATTCTGTGGAGTCAGTGTCCTTGCGGACTCACTTGATTCAGATCGGGACGGTCGAACGGTCAGAAGCTACGCTCAATAGCCCTGCCGGAGAGCGCTCACGAGCCGGCCGAAGAAGCCGCTCCCGGCCTTTTTCTCGGCTACCTTGCCCAGCGCGATGTCGCGCAGGTCGCCGGTCCCGCCCGCGGCGAGCATGGCGAGCCCGACCAGGGTCGTGAACGCCGGGCCGCTGTGCGCATCGGGCAGGCCGGTGATCGTCCGCGGCCGGCCGATGCGAACCGCTCGGCCGAGCACGCCCTGCATGTAGTCGGCGATGTTCTTGAGTTCGGCCCCGCCGCCGGTCAACACCACCTGCCGGCCGAGCGGGCCAGTAAAGCCGAGGCTCTTGAGCGCGGCGTCGATCTCGCCGGTCAGTTGCTCGACCCGCTGGCGGATGACGGTCATCAACTGGGCACGGGTGATGCGGGTCGGCTCGACGCCGTCCTCGGCGCCGATGTTGGTGGCCTCGATCATTTCGTGATTGTCGCGCGGAGACGTCATCGCCGAGCCGTAGAAGCACTTCAAGCGCTCGGCGTCACGGCGCTGGACTGCGAAAGCGCAGGCGATGTCGTCGGTGATGTCCTTAGCACCCATCGGGATCGAGCGAAGCCCGACCAGCATCCCGCCTGCGTGGAGCGAGACATTGGTCACCTCCGCCCCGAGCTCGACCAGTGCAACC
>DASTDT010000029.1:0-7807 GCA_035710225.1 Sphingomicrobium sp. | reverse complement strand
GTTCTGCGCCCGCATCTTCGGTCCGATCAAGGACTATGAGTGCCTGTGCGGCAAGTACAAGCGCATGAAGTACAAGGGCATCGTTTGCGAGAAGTGCGGGGTCGAGGTCACCGTCTCCAAGGTCCGCCGCGAGCGCATGGGTCATATCGAGCTGGCCGCTCCGGTTGCCCATATCTGGTTCCTGAAGTCGCTTCCCTCGCGCATCGGCCTGTTGCTCGACATGCAGCTGAAGCAGCTCGAGCGGATCCTCTATTTCGAATCCTATGTCGTCATCGAGCCGGGCCTCACCCCGCTCGAGAAGTTCCAGCTGCTGACCGAGGACGAGCTCCTCTCGGCGCAGGACGAATATGGCGAGGACGCCTTCTCCGCCGGAATCGGCGCCGAGGCAGTCAAGATCATGCTCATGGACCTCGACCTCGAGGGTGAGCTGGCTACGCTCAAGGAAGAGCTCAAGACCACCAAGTCGGAGCTCAAGCCCAAGAAGATCATCAAGCGCCTCAAGGTCGTCGAGAGCTTCATCGAATCAGGCAACAAGCCCGAATGGATGATCCTCGATGTCGTTCCGGTCATCCCGCCCGAGCTTCGCCCGCTGGTGCCCTTGGACGGCGGCCGCTTCGCGACGTCCGACCTCAACGACCTCTATCGCCGGGTCATCAACCGCAACAACCGCCTCAAGCGGCTGATGGAGCTGCGCGCTCCGGACATCATCGTCCGCAACGAAAAGCGCATGCTTCAGGAAGCGGTTGACGCCTTGTTCGACAACGGCCGCCGCGGCCGCACCATCACCGGCGCCAACAAGCGCCCGCTGAAGTCGCTCAGCGATATGCTCAAGGGCAAGCAGGGCCGCTTCCGCCAGAACCTGCTCGGCAAGCGGGTCGACTATTCGGGCCGCTCGGTGATCGTCACCGGCCCCGAGCTCAAGCTTCACCAGTGCGGCCTGCCCAAGAAGATGGCGCTCGAGCTGTTCAAGCCGTTCATCTACTCGCGCCTCGACGCCAAGGGTCTGTCGATGACCTTGAAGCAGGCCAAGAAGTGGGTCGAGAAAGAGCGCAAGGAAGTGTGGGACATCCTCGACGAGGTGATCCGCGAGCATCCCGTGCTCTTGAACCGCGCGCCGACGCTTCACCGTCTTGGCATCCAGGCGTTCGAGCCGGTGCTGATCGAGGGCAAGGCGATCCAGCTTCACCCGCTGGTCTGCGCCGCCTTCAACGCCGACTTCGACGGCGACCAGATGGCCGTGCACGTTCCGCTGAGCCTCGAGGCGCAGTTGGAAGCGCGCGTGCTGATGATGAGCACCAACAACATCCTCTCGCCCGCCAACGGCAAGCCGATCATCGTGCCGTCGCAGGACATGGTGCTGGGTCTCTATTATCTGTCGATGGAGAAGGAAGGCGAGCCGGGCGAGAACATGATGCTCGGCGACATGGCCGAGGTTCACCAGGCCCTCGCCGCCGGCGCGGTCACGCTCCACACCAAGATCGTCAGCCGGGTTCCGCAGACCGACGAGGACGGCAACACCTACATGAAGCGGTTCGAAACCACCGCCGGTCGGATGCTGCTCGGCGAGACTCTCCCGAAGAGCCACAAGGTACCGTTCGAGACCGTCAATCGGCTGCTGACCAAGAAGGAGATCGGCGACGTTATCGACATCGTCTATCGCCACACCGGCCAGAAGGAGACCGTGCTGTTCGCCGACGCCATCATGGCGCTTGGCTTCCGTCACGCGTTCAAGGCCGGGATCAGCTTCGGCAAGGACGACATGGTCATCCCGCCGGCCAAGGAAGCGCTGGTCGACGAGACCCGCGGCCTGGTGAAGGACTATGAGCAGCAGTACCAGGACGGCCTAATCACCCAGCAGGAAAAGTACAACAAGGTGATCGACGCCTGGTCGCGCTGCGGCGACCGCGTCGCGTCCGAAATGATGAAGGAAATCTCGTCGATCAAGAAGGGCGAGGACGGGCGCGAGCTGCCGACCAACTCGATCTACATGATGGCCCATTCCGGGGCCCGCGGAAGCCAGGCGCAGATCAAGCAGCTGGCCGGCATGCGCGGCCTCATGGCCAAGCCGTCGGGCGAGATCATCGAAACACCGATCATCTCGAACTTCAAGGAAGGCCTGACCGTCCTTGAATACTTCAACTCGACTCACGGCGCCCGCAAGGGTCTCGCCGATACGGCGCTCAAGACCGCCAACTCGGGCTATCTGACGCGCCGTCTCGTCGACGTGTCGCAGGACGCGGTGATCGTCGAGGAGGATTGCGGCACGGATCGCGCGCTTGAGATGCGCGCCATCGTTCAGGGCGGCGCGGTAATCGCCTCATTGGGCGACCGCGTTCTGGGCCGCACCACCGCCGAGGATATCGTCGATCCCAAGTCGGGAGAAACGATCATCAAGGAGGGCGAACTGCTCGACGAGGCGATGATCCTCAAGGTCGAGGAGCTGGGCCTCCAGGCCATGAAGATCCGCTCGCCTCTGGTGTGCGCGGCCAAGCAGGGCGTTTGCGGCAAGTGCTACGGCCGCGATCTCGCGCGCGGAACGCCGGTCAACATCGGCGAGGCTGTCGGTGTCATCGCCGCCCAGTCGATCAGCGAGCCGGGCACGCAGCTGACGATGCGCACCTTCCACATCGGCGGCGCGGCGCAGCTCAACGAACAGTCCAACCTCGAGGCGCCGGTCGACGGCACCATCGAGTTCCGCGACATGCCGACGATTCTCGATCCGCGGGGGCGCCATGTGTCGCTGTCGCGCTCGGGTGAAATCGCCATTCTCGACATGGACGGGCGCGAGCTATCGACCCACCGCGTGCCGTACGGCGCGCATCTGTTGTGCGAGACCGGCCACATCGTCAGCCGCGGCGATCGGATCGCCGAGTGGGATCCGTCGTTCGCCCCGGTCATCACCGAGCGCGCCGGCACGATCCGCTACCAGGATCTGATCGAGAACCGGACGATGACCGAACAGACCGATGAGTCGACCGGGATCTCGCAGCGCGTGGTCACGGAAGACATGGCCAAGGCCAAGAAGGATGACCTTCGCCCGCGCCTGACGCTGACCGCCAAGGGCAAGGGCGAGGATGCCGTCTACCGGCTCGCCGCCGGCGCCATCGTCGCGGTCGAGGACGGCCAGGACGTGCCGGCCGGCGAGGTGCTCGCCCGGCTTCCGCGCGAAGCCGCCAAGACCCGCGACATCACCGGCGGTCTGCCGCGGGTGGCGGAGCTGTTCGAAGCGCGCACGCCCAAGGAAAAGGCGATCATTGCCAAGGTCTCCGGCAAAGTCAGCTTCCTCAAGGACTACAAGGCCAAGCGCAAGATCGCGATCATCCCGGACGACGGCTCCGATCCGCATGAGGAGCTGGTGCCCAAGTCGCGTGTGATCGACGTCCAGGAAGGCGATTACGTGAAGCGCGGCGACAATCTCGTCGGCGGTTCGCCCGATCCCCATGACATCCTTGAGGCGCTTGGGGTCGAGGCGCTGGCCGAATATCTCGTCGCCGAGATCCAGGAGGTCTATCGCTTGCAGGGCGTCAAGATCAACGACAAGCACATCGAGGTGATCGTTCGCCAGATGCTGCAGAAGGTCGAGATCACCGACGACGGCGACACCACCTTGCTCAAGGGCGAGCAGGTCGACCGCGAGGAAATGGACGAGCAGAATGCCAAGCTGACCAAGAAGCAGAAGCCGGCGGTCGGCAAGCCGGTCCTGCTGGGGATCACCAAGGCCTCCTTGCAGACCCGCAGCTTCATCTCGGCCGCCTCGTTCCAGGAGACGACCCGGGTGCTGACCGAAGCTTCGGTGCAGGGCAAGGTCGATATCCTCAACGGCCTCAAGGAAAACGTCATCGTTGGCCGGCTGATCCCGGCCGGCACCGGCGCCGGCATGAACCGGCTTCGCGTGGCGGCCTCGAGCCGCGATGCAGCGCTTCGCGCCCAGCAGCGCAAGCTTGCCGAGGCGCTGATCGCTCCCGACAGCGCCGAGGAGGAGCATCAGGCAGAGCTGGCCCGCAACGCTCGTGACGAAAGCGCCGGCGGAGAGGATCCGCTCGCCGCGGTCGTCCCTTCGGGCCACGGCACCGATGCCGACGCCGGTGACTATCTCACCGACGCCGAGGTCAAGACGGACGCCGAGGTCAAGACCGAGGAATAGTCGCCAAGACAGCGGAAGGAGAGGCCGTCGCCCCGCCGGGCGGCGGCCTTTTCTTTGTGCCCCAAGACCCTAGGCTGCGCTCTCACGACTCGAGAGGGATGAGCATGGCCGGACGCCTCGCAGGTTTGATGATTGGGACGGCGATCGCCGCATCGGCCGCGGCCGCGCAGACCGTTCCCATCGTCCAGCCCGGAGCGCCCGGGGCCCCGGCGCGGATCCTTACGCCCGAGCAGGCCGCCAAAGTCGCCGACACGCGCTTCATCGGCGCCGACATCGAGTTCATGCAGGCGATGATCCACCACCACCGCCAGGCGGTCGAGATGGCGGCGCTGGCGCCGAAGCGGACCGGCAACAAGGAATTGCTGACGATGGCGGGCCGGATCTCCGACTCGCAGGCGGACGAGATCAGGTTCATGCGCGACTGGCTGGTCGCGCGCGGCGCGGCGCCGCTGGCCGCAATGGCGGCCGGCCATCACCAGCACGGCTCGGTCGAGATGGAAGGCATGGCCAGCCCGCAGCAGATGGCCCAGCTCGCCGCGTCGAAGGGCCGCGAGTTCGACCGCCTGTTCCTGCAGCTGATGACTGCGCACCATGGCGGTGCGCTGACCATGGTCGAGGAGCTGTTGAAGCGGCCCGGCGCGGCCTACGACCCGGTGCTGTTCCAGTTCACCAGCGACGTGAAAAACGAGCAGACCGCCGAGATCAAGCGCATGGACGCCATTCGCGCGACATTGTCCGGCGACCCGCGCGAGGGGCTCAAGGCGGGCTATCGCGGCGCCGGCGAGGCGATCTCCAACCTCGTGCTGGTCGCTTCGCTGCCCAAGCCGCCGGGCTTCTTCGACCCCGCCAACCCGGCCGGCTATCCGCCGATGAAGGTCAAGAAGGGGGTCAAGCCGACCGTCAACGCGTTTCGCGACGACGGCCAGTCCAACGACGACACCGAATGGAGCGACCGCTCGCCGCTGCTTAGCTTCGCCCAGACCGACATGGCGTTCAGCGGCGATCACCTGTTCGTCGGCAATTACCACGGCTTCAACAGCTATCGCCTCGCTGCCAACGGCGTTCCGGTCCAGGTCGGCTCGGTGGTCTGCTCGGGCGGCCAGGGCGATGTCTCGGTGGTCGGCAATCTGCTCCTCATGTCGGTCGAGCAGAGCAGCGGCCGGCTCGATTGCGGCTCGCAGGGGGTGATCGGCGACGTCAGCTCCGAACGCTTCCGCGGCATTCGCATCTTCGACATCTCGGACATCGCCCGCCCGCGTCAGGTCGGCCAGGTGCAGACCTGCCGCGGCTCGCACACCCATTCGGTCGTCAAGGGCCCCGAAGGCGACGGCCGAATCCTCGTCTACGTTTCCGGCACGGCCAACGTGCGCCGGCGCGAGGAGCTGTCCGGCTGCGTCGCCGAGCCCTCGCCAAGCAGCAGCTATTTCCGGATCGACGTGGTCGAGATCCCGGTCGCCAACCCGGCCGCGGCGCGGATCGTCGCCAGCCCGGCGGTCTTCGCCGATCCCTCCACCGGCGATCTCGCCGGGCTGTGGAAGGGCGGCGACCACGGCAAGGACACGCAAACCACCAGCATTACCAACCAGTGCCACGACATCACCGTCTTCCCGGCGCGGCGGCTGGCCGCCGGCGCCTGTTCGGGCAATGGCATCATCTTCGACATTTCCGATCCCCTGAATCCACGGCGGATCGACGTCGTCAGTGATCCCGGCTTCGCCTATTGGCACTCGGCGACCTTCAACAACGACGGCACCAAGGTGCTGTTCACCGATGAATGGGGCGGCGGCTCGCGCCCGCGCTGCCGCAACCAGGACCGCCGCGACTGGGGCGCCGACGCGATCTACGACATCGTCGATGGCCGGCTCGTCCGCCGCGCTACCTACAAGCTCTCCGCGGCCCAGACCGAGCAGGAGAATTGCGTCGCCCACAACGGCTCAGTGGTCCCCGTCCCCGGCCGCGACATCATGGTCCAGGCCTGGTACCAGGGCGGCCTGTCGGTGTTCGACTTCAGCGACAGCAATACCCCGACGGAGATCGCCTTTTTCGACCGCGGCCCGATCGATTCCAGGCGCGAGGTGCTGGGCGGATTCTGGTCGGCCTATTATTATCGCGGGCGCATCTACGGCACCGAGATCGCGCGCGGGCTGGACGTGTTCGCGCTCAAGGCCAGCCCGCTGCTGACCGCCAACGAGATCGCCGCCGCCGCGCTCGCGGACCAGGGGCCCACGTTCAACCCGCAGCAGCAATATCCGGTGCGCTGGCCGGCCGTCCCGGTGGTCGCCCGCGCCTACGCGGACCAGCTGCGTCGAGGGAACGCGATGGATGCCGCCTTCGGCGCCAGCCTCGAAGCCGCACTGGCAGAAGCTGACGGACGCTTCGCCCAGGGTGCGCGGGACCCGGCCCTGGCCGGCCGCCTGCGCGCGCTCGCCGCCGCGGGCCGCGGTTTCAGCGCCGACCAACGCCGCCACGCCGCGCTGGCAGAGGTGCTGGAGCAGATCGCCGCTCGGCTGGTTTGACGCAGCGAGTGCTGCGTGCACCAAAAACCCCGCCGGGAACGTGTCCCGGCGGGGCTTGAATTCGATCCCGTAGGCTCAGTCTAGCACTGGCCGTTGTTGATCGCGTTTTCGGTGCAATTGGCAACGGACTTCACGTCCTCGCCGGCGCCGCGGACGGTGTTGCACGCCGCGAGGATGAGACCGCTGCCGATCAACATCATGGTCGTTACTTTACGAAGCATCAGAGTTTCTCCTGTCCTGACTGCTGAACGAACGCCGCATAGGCCGCGAAGTTCATTCCGCACATGTAATTTTCAGATGCACCGCGCTTTTGCAACCGTCACACCGATACGGGGGCGGAAATATGCGGATGGGGGTCGTAGCCCTCGAAGCTGAAATCCTCCGGTTGATAGTCGAACAGCCCCTGCCCGCGCTCCGCGATGGCGAGGCGCGGGAGTTGCCGCGGTTCGCGGCCGAGCTGCTGGCGGGCCTGGTCGAGGTGATTGGAATAGAGGTGGACATCGCCGCCGGTCCACACGAACACGCCGGGCTCCAAACCGCATTCACGGGCCAGCATGTGGGTCAGGAGCGCATAGCTGGCGATGTTGAACGGAACCCCGAGAAACAGGTCGGCGCTGCGCTGGTAGAGCTGAAGATTAAGGCGTCCAGCGGCGATCTGGGTCTGGAACAGGCAATGGCACGGCGCCAATGCCATGCGCTCGATCTCGCCCGGGTTCCACGCGGTGACGATCTGGCGCCGCGAGGCCGGGTCTCGCTTGATCGTCTCGACGAGCCGCTCGATCTGGTCGATTTCGCGACCGTCAGCGGTTTCCCAACGACGCCATTGCTTGCCATAAACCGGCCCAAGGTCGCCGTCCTCGCCGGCCCATTCGTCCCAGATTCGGACCTTGCGTTCCTGCAGCCAGCGGACGTTGGTGTCGCCCCTCAGGAACCACAGAAGCTCGACGATGATCGATCGCAGGTGGAGCTTCTTGGTCGTCAGCAAGGGGAAGCCGTCGGCAAGGTCGAAGCGCATCTGCGCGCCGAACAGGCTCAGTGTGCCGGTGCCGGTACGGTCGGACTGGGGGACGCCCTCGGCAAGCACCCTGGCCATAAGCTCGAGATATTGGCGCATCGCGCCAGCCTAGTCGCGCTGGCGGCGCGGGCA
>DASTDT010000028.1:0-9716 GCA_035710225.1 Sphingomicrobium sp. | reverse complement strand
CGAGATCCACGCCTTCGCCAAGGACAAGCGCGGCGACCTTCTCGCCTTGTCGCTGTCGCGTCTGCAGGCGATCCGCCCCGGCCTCCGGCGGGTCGGGCTCAGCGCCACGGTCAGCGACGCCGACGCCTATCGCGCCTGGCTTGCGCCCGACGGCGATATCGATGCCGTCCACCTGGTCGAGGGCGAGCCGGGCGCCGAGCCGGACTTGTCGATCCTCATCCCCGAGAACCGAATTCCCTGGTCGGGCCACAGCGGCCGCCATGCCGCGCGCGAGGTCATGAACCTGATCGAGCAGCATCGAACCACCCTCGTCTTCTGCAACACGCGGAGCCTTGCCGAGCTCATTTTCCAGGACCTGTGGGCGGTCAACGACAACGCGCTGCCGATCGGGATCCACCACGGCAGCCTCGCGCTCGAGGCGCGTCGGCGGGTCGAGAACGCGATGGCTTCGGGCAAGTTGCGCGCGCTGGTCGCCACCTCCAGCCTCGACCTCGGGGTCGACTGGGGCGACATCGACCTCGTCATCCAGATGGGCGCGCCCAAGGGCAGCTCGCGGCTGCTCCAGCGGATCGGCCGAGCCAATCACCGCCTCGACGAGCCGTCGAAGGGCATGATCGTGCCCGGCAACCGCTTCGAATATCTCGAGGCGCGGGCCGCGCTCGACGCGGTCGAAGCAGGCGAGCTCGATCCCGAGACCTTCCGCCCCGGCGCGCTCGACGTGCTCGCCCAGCACGTCCTGGCAATGGCCTGCGCCGAGCCGTTCGAGGAGTCCGCGCTGCTTGCCGAAGTGCGCTCAGCCGCACCGTACGCCGGTCTTCGCGCCGAGGATTTCCGCGAAGTTCTCGAATTCATCGCCAGCGGCGGCTACGCGCTGCGCGCCTACGACAAGTTCAAGCGGCTGGTCGCCGAGCCCGGCGGAATGTGGCGCATCGCCCGCCCCGCGATCGCCGCCCAGCACCGCATGAACGCCGGCATCATCGTCGAGGCGCCGCTGCTCTCGGTGCGCTTCAAGAACGGCCGCAAGCTCGGCACGGTCGAGGAGGGCTTCGCCTCGACATTGGCCCCCGGCGACCATTTCTTCTTCTCCGGCCTCAGCCTCGAGGTGGAGCGGATCAAGGACGGCGACATCATCGTCCACGCCTCCTCGAAATCGGCGCGGATCGTCACTTACGGCGGCCAGCGCATGAGCATGTCGACCCATCTCGCCAACCGCGTCCGCCATATGCTGTGCGACCGCAATGGCTGGGCGCGCTTCCCCGACGACGTTCGCGAATGGCTGGAGGTGCAGGGCCGGCGATCGACCCTGCCCGAGCCGCACGAGCTATTGGTCGAGACCTTTCCCCACCACGGCCGCCACTACATGGTAGCCTACAGCTTCGAGGGCTGGAACGCGCACCAGTCGCTCGGAATGCTGATCACCAAGCGGATGGAGAATGCGGGTTTGAAGCCGATGGGCTTCGTCGCCAACGATTATGGCCTGGCCTGCTACGGTCTGGAACCGATCACCGATCCCAAGGCGCTGTTCTCGCCCGACATCCTCGAGCAGGAGTTCGTCGACTGGGTCGAGCAGTCCTATCTCCTCAAGACCGCCTTTCGCGAGGTCGCGGTGATCGGCGGCCTGGTCGAGCGTCACCACCCGGGCAAGCGCAAGACCGGCCGCCAGGTCAGCTTCTCGACCGACCTCATCTACGACGTGCTTCGGCGCTACGAGCCCGACCATTTGCTGCTCCGAGCGGCGTGGAGCGACGCGAGGGCGCGGATGACCGAGCTCGGCCGCCTCGTCCGGCTGGTCGACCGCGCCTCGGCGACGATGGTCCATGTCGAAGCAGAGCGGATCACGCCGATGGCGGTGCCGCTGATGGTCATCGTCGGGCGCGAAGCGATGCCCCCCGGCGGGGAGGCCGACGAGAGCCTTCTGATCGAGGCCGAATCGCTCGCCGCCGATGCGATGCGGCTCGACTGATCGTCCATCGACGCGCCCGACCAATTCGGGCATCAGGCCGCGATGCGCTTTCTCGCCCTGTTCCTGCCCCTCCCCTTGTCCGCGTGCATCGTTGGGACCGTCGCCGAAACCGCGGTCGATGTGGCGACCCTGCCGGTCAAGGCCGTGGCCAAGGGCGTCGACCTCGCCACCACCAGCCAGTCCGAAGCCGACGAGAAGCGCGGCCGCGGCATGCGCGAAGCCGAGGAAGCTTTTCGCAAGCGCCTTCGCGCGTGGGAAAAGGACTGCGCCGAGGCCGCTCGCGCCGGCCGGCCCTGCCCGCCGCGGCCCGAATTCGTACCGCCGCGATAGGCCCGGGACGATGCGCTATTTTCTCGACACGGAATTCGACGGCTTCGGCGGTGCGCTGATCAGCCTCGCCCTCGTCCCCGAGGACGGAAGCGAGGAATTCTACGTCGTCCTCGACCAGCCGGCCACCGATCCGTGGGTGGAACGCAACGTCATCCCCTATCTCGACCATGTCCCCGACGGCCTGCGCGTTCCGCGCCTTGACCGCGCCTCGGCGAGCCATGCGCTGGCGCAATGGCTGGCCCACGACGACGGCGCCGAAATCATCGCCGACTGGCCAGAGGACCTTGCCCACCTAGCCAATCTGCTGGTCACCGGCCCGGGAACGATGCAGCAGGTTCACGGCCTGGTGCTGCGTCTGGTTCCGGTCGCCGGCTTCTCGACCGCCGCCAACAGCGCCGTTCCGCACAATGCGCTTCACGACGCGCGGGCGCTGCGCGATCATCTTGCCGGCTTGGATTAGTTCGCGATTGCGGATAGCGCGGCCGCTATGGTTCCCTTTTCGTTCGCCGGCCACGACTTCCTCGCCCATCCCGACGGCGTGCTCTACTGGCCGGCCAATGACGCGCTGCTCGTCGCCGACCTCCACCTCGAAAAAGCGAGCTGGTTCGCGCGGCTCGGCCAGTTCCTTCCGCCATATGATTCGCTCGCCACGCTGCAGGCGCTCGAACGGATCGTCGACCGGAGCGGTGCTTCGCGCCTCTATTGCCTCGGCGACAGCTTCCACGACCGCTTCGGCTGCGACCGCCTGCCCGCCGCCGCGCGCGACTTGCTGACGGCGCTCACCGCCCGGCTCGACTGGTTGTGGATCACCGGCAACCACGATTCGGGTTTCGCCGATCATTGCGGCGGGCGGATTGCCGAGGAGGCCGAGATCGACGGGCTGGTTCTTCGCCACGAAGCCGATTCCGACGATCCGCGGCCGGAGCTGTCGGGCCATTTCCACCCCAAGCTTCGGCTCCACCTCAAGGGCCGCAACGTCTCGCGCCGTTGCTTCGTGGCCTCGCCGACCAAGCTCATCCTGCCCGCCTTCGGCTCGCTGACCGGCGGGCTCGACGCCCACCACCCCGAGATCGTCCGTAAGGTCGGCCCGCGCGCCTCGGCGCTGGTGCCGGTGACCGGGCGCCTGCTGCGCTTCCCGATCGCCGCCTAGGCCAGCCGAGCGCGGATGAGCCCGCGCACGCTGTTGCCGATCAGGAACCCGCCGGCGAGGTCCTCCACCGTCACGTCGCCCTCGGCCGCCTTGCCTTCGGCTAACAAGCGCGCCCGAAGCAGCCCCGGCATCAGCCCACGCGTCTCCGGCGGAGTCACCAGCTTGCTGTCGCGCTCGACGAACAAATTGGTGAAGCTGCCCTCGGTCAGCATGCCGTCGGCGGTGACGAAGATGGTTTCAAACGCGCCGCCCTCGCGCCGCGCCTCCTCGAGGAAGGCGCGCGCGGTCGTCTTGTAGCGCAATCGCACGTCGTTCTCGGCGACCGGCAGCGGGCGGACGGCCACCGCCACCGGTTCCGCCGGCGGCTCGGGCAACGGCTTCAGTTCGACCGCCATCGAGCCCTTGGGCGACAGCAAAAGGCGGAGCATCGCCGGCTCTGAGCGGCGGAAGGTCGCGGCCTGCAGCTCATTGCGGGCAGCATGGCGATCGAAGCGGAAATCGAACGCCTTCGCCGCCTGGTTGAGGCGGTCGAGATGCTCCTCGAGGAAGGCGATCCCTCCGTGGGGATCGAATCGCATCGTTTCGATGAGATCAAAGTCCCGGCTGTCCGATGCCACGAATTTTCCCTTGAGCAGGCATTCGTCCCACTCATCGCCCGCCACGCTGTCGACGACAAGCCCCGATCCGAGGCCCAGCCGGGCGGTTCGATCTCGGTCGGCGAGCTCGAGCGTGCGGATGAGGACATTGAAGGACGCATCCCCATTCGGCTCGATCCACCCCATCGTCCCGGTATAGGCGCCGCGCGGCTCGGGCTCGAGCTCGCGAAGGGCGGCGATGGCTGCGATCTTGGGCGCCCCGGTGATCGACCCGCACGGAAACAGGGTCTCCAGCACGTCGACCGGAGCAAGGCCCGAGCGAAGCCTGGCCGTGACCCGGCTGACCATCTGGTGGACGGTCGGGAAGCTCTCGACCGCGAACAGGTCGGGGACGTCGACGCTGCCGGTTTCCGCCACCCGCGCCAGATCGTTGCGCAGAAGGTCGACGATCATCAGATTCTCGGCGCGCTGCTTGGGGTCTGCGGCCAGCGCGTCGGCCTCGGCGCGGTCGGCGGCGGGATCGTCGCGCCGCGGCGCCGTGCCCTTCATCGGCTTGGCCTCCAGCGTTCGGCCGCGGACGGTGAAGAACTGCTCCGGACTGGCCGACAGCAGCCAGCCGCCGGGGAAACGGACCGCTCCGCCCCAGGCCGCGTTCGACCGCTCCCTGATCTGGGCATAAGCCGCCAAGGGCGATCCGCGCACCACTACGTCGCAGCCGAAGGTCAGATTGGCCTGGTAGAAATCGCCGGCGAACAGATGCTCGCGCACCCGGTCGGCGGCGGCGACATAAGCGTCGCGCCCAATCCGCGGCTTGGGCTCGCCAAGCCAGGCGCCCGCCGGATCGCCGAGCAAGGCCGCAAGCTCATCCGGCGCCAGTTCGCGAAAGTCCTCGAACAGCCCGAACCACAGCAGCGGCGCCGCCCCCGAGCTTCGCGCCAGCGGCGCCAGCCTCGGCTCGAGGCCGTAGCAGGCGTCGAAGGCGATGAAACCGGCCGCGTGCCGCCCCGCGGCCAGCGCCGCCCGCAGTTCGCCCAACGCAGCGCCGACCGCCGGCGCCTCGGTCGCCACGATCTCCCCGATCGGCCGGTCGTAAAGCCGCGCCGTCCCTGCCCGCGAATCGTCGAACAACAGGAAGGGCTTGGTCATGGCCGTCCATTGACCGGCCCGGGCGAGGCCGTAAAGTCGCGCCCATGTCCTCCCTCATCCTCGCGGCGCTCGCCCTGGCGGTCGCCGCTCCCGCCCCCGCCCCTGCGCAGACCCAGTCGATCGACCCGGCCGTCAAGCAACGCATCGACCGCATCCTCAAGCGCACCCCGCTGGTCGACGGCCACAACGACCTGCCCTGGGCGGTTCGCGAGGACTTCGGCTCGTCGGTCGAAGGCCTCCAGTCCGGCACCGCGCTTCGCACCCCGCCGCTGATGACCGACATTGCCCGCCTCCGCGCCGGGCGGGTCGGCGGCCAGTTCTGGTCGGTCTACATCAGCGGCACTTATGTCGGTGACGAGGCGATCCGGATCACAATCGAGCAGATCGACACCGCCCGCCGGCTGATCGCCGCCTACCCGCGCGACCTCGAGCTCGCCGCCAGCGCCGACGACATGGTCCGGATCCACCGCTCAGGGCGGATCGGCTCCCTGCTGGGGATCGAAGGCGGCCGCCAGATCGGCGGGTCGATGGCTGCGCTCCGCCGCTTCCACGACCTCGGCGTGCGCTACATGACGCTGACCCACAACCAGACCACCGAGTGGGCCGACAGCGGCACTGACGAGCCCAGGCACGACGGCCTCAGACCGTTCGGGATGGAGGTCGTCAGGGAAATGAACCGGCTCGGGATGCTCGTGGACCTCAGCCATGTCTCGCCGGCCACCGCCACCGACGCCATCGCCGCCAGCCGCGCGCCGGTGATCTTTTCGCATTCCAACGCCCACGCCTTGAACCCGCACCCGCGCAACGTCCCCGATTCGGTCCTTCGCCTGCTCCCCGCCAACGGCGGGGTGGTGATGGTGACCTTCGTTCCGCCCTTCCTGTCGCCCGACTTCCGCCGCTGGAACAGCGAGCGCGCGGCCGAGGAAGCCCGGCTGAAGTCGCTGTTCCCCCAAAGCAAGGCGCAGGTCGAAGCCGGGCTCAAGGACTGGGATGCAGCCCACCCGAAGCCGGTCACTCGCCCGACCGACGTCGCCGACCATGTCGAGCACATCGCCCGCGTCGCCGGCCACGACCATGTCGGCATCGGCGGCGACCTCGACGGGATCAGCGTCACGGTGGAAGGCCTCGGAAGCGCCGACGGCTACCCGCTTCTGTTCGCCGAGCTGATCCGCCGCGGCTGGAGCGATTCCAACCTCGCAAAGCTGGCCGGCGGCAACGTCCTTCGCGCCCTTCGCGGCGCGGAGGCGGTCGCGCGCGACATGCGCTCCGTCCCGCCAAGCATGGCCAAGCTTCCTTGAACCCTTCGTCCACGGAGTCCCACCGATGATCAGAACTTCGTTATTCGCGCTTCTCACCGCCACTGCCGCGCCGCTGCTGGCTGCGGTCGACAAGCCTGCCGCAATCACCGCCGACGGGGTGCCGCCGGTGCCGGACGCGCTCGCCGCCAACAGCCGGCCCTACATGGAAGCGCGCGCCGCAGGCTTTGCCGGCTGGAATGCCCGCGACCGCTCGATGCTGATCTCGACCCGCTTCGGCAACGTCAGCCAGCTTCACAGCGTCGCCGCACCTTTGATGATGCGCCGCCAGGTGAGCTTCGAGGTCGAGCCCGTCGGCGGCCGCTGGTCGCCCACCGGCGACGTCCTCGTCACCACCAAGGACACCGGCGGCGACGAATTCTTCCAGATCTACACGCTTGCCAACGGCCGCCTCAACCTGCTCACCGCCGGCGGCAAGAGCCGCAACGAGTTCAGCGGCTGGAGCCCGGACGGCAAGCTGATCGGCTTCTCGTCGACTGAGCGCAACGGCACCGATTCCGACCTCTACGTGATGGACCCTCGCAACCCCGCCTCGAAGCGGCGGGTGGCGGAGGTCAAGGGCGGCGGCTGGGGCATCGCCGACTTCGCGCCCGGCAACGCTCGGGCTGCGGTGATCGAATATATCTCGATCACCAAGTCGAACCTCTATTTGCTCGACCTTGCCAGCGGAGCGCTGACCCCGGTCGGCGACCATGCCAAGGCGATCGCCTGGAACAATGCCGAATTCGCTCCGGACGGGACGCTGTGGGTGACCTCCGACGAAGGCAGCGACGTGCAGCGCCTCGGCACCGTCGACACCGCCAGCGGCCGGTTTACGCCGCGCGGCCCGCAAGGCCGGTGGGATGTCGACTCGTTCGAGATTTCCAAGGACGGCCGAACCATCGCCTTCGTCACCAACGAAGCCGGAATCGGCCGATTGTCGCTGATGGATGTCGCCAGCGGCGCCGTCCGCCGCGTCGAGTCGCTGCCCGCCGGACAGATCGGCGGGCTCGAGTTCGCGCCCTGGGGCACACTTGGCTTCACCATGACCTCGGCGAAGAGCGCCACCGACGCTTATTCGATCGATCCCGCCACCCTTGCCGTCACCCGCTGGACGGCGAGCGAGACCGGCGGTCTCGACCCGGCGGCCAATGTCGAGCCGGAGCTGGTCACGGTGAAGAGCTTCGACGGCGAAACCGTCAGCGGCTTCCTCTACCGCCCCGATGCGCGCAAATTTCCCGGCAAGCGGCCATTGATCGTCAACATCCACGGCGGGCCCGAATCGCAGTTCACGCCCGGCTTCCTCGGCCGTAACAACTACCTGCTCAACGAGCAGGGCATCGCCATCTTCTTCCCCAACGTCCGCGGCTCGTCGGGCTACGGCAAGCGCTTCGTCAGCCTCGACAACGGGCCGTTCAAGCGCGAGGATTCCGTCAAGGACATCGGCGCCTTCCTGACCCGCCTCAGGGCCGACCCGGCAATCGACGGCAACCGCATGGCGGTCACTGGCGGCTCCTACGGCGGCTATATGTGCTACGCCTCGGCGATCCATTACCCCGACGCGTTCAAGGGCGCGCTTTGCAACGTCGCTATCTCGAACTTCGTGACCTTCCTCGAGAACACCCAGAGCTATCGCCGTGATCTGCGGCGCGTCGAATATGGTGACGAGCGCGATCCCAAGCAGCGCGCCAAGCTCGAGGAGATTTCGCCGCTGCGCCGGATGAAGGAGATCAAGGCGCCGTTGTTCATCGTCCAGGGCGCCAACGATCCGCGCGTGCCCAAGTCGGAGGCCGACCAGATCGTCAAGGCGCTCCGCGCCGACGGCCGCACCGTCTGGTACATGGTCGGCGAGAACGAGGGCCACGGCTTCGCCAAGAAGGAGAACCAGGACTACCAGTTCTGGTCGACCCTGATGTTCTGGGACCAGACCCTGCTCAAGCGATGAACCCGCCGGCCCCACCGCTCCGCGCCGCCATCATCCCGGTTACGCCGCTCCAGCAGAATTGCACCCTGCTGTGGTGCACGAAGACGATGCGCGGCGCCTTTGTCGATCCCGGCGGCGACCTCGACCGCCTCAAGGCCGCCGCCGCGCAGCATGGCGTGACGATCGAGAAGATCCTGCTGACCCACGGCCACATCGACCATTGCGGCCAGGCCGGAATCCTCGCGTCCGAGCTGGGGGTCGAGATAGAGGGCCCGCACGAGGACGACCGCTTCTGGATCGCCCGGCTCGAGGATGACGGAATGCGTTACGGCATCAACGGCAAGCCGTTCGAGCCGGCGCGCTGGCTGGTCGACGGCGACACCGTGACGGTCGGCGAGCTGACCTTCGCCGTCCGCCACTGCCCAGGCCATACGCCGGGCCACGTCGTCTTCCACCACGCCCCGTCGAAGCTGGCGATCGTCGGCGACGTGCTGTTCGCCGGCTCGATCGGCCGGACCGACTTCCCGCTCGGCAATCACCAGGATCTGCTCGACTCGATCACGCAGCGGCTGTGGCCGATGGGCGGCGACACCGCGTTCATCCCCGGCCACGGCCCGATGTCGACCTTCGCCCAGGAGCGAGCATCCAACCCGTTCGTCGGCGACCGGGTGCTTCAGCAGGCCTGAAGCGGCTTGCACGTGCCGCGCTTTTCGCTATAGGGCGCTCTCGTTCGCGACGATCCGGCCGCCGCCGCGGGTTAACCCGATGAGCAGGGCGAGGGTGGTCGCCAATTTTTTTGGCAAAGTAGCAAGGTGCCTTCATGGCCGTCCCCAAAAGAAAAACTTCGCCCTCCAAGCGCAACATGCGCCGCAGCCATCATGCGCTGAAGCCGGCCCCGTTCCAGGAGTGCGCCAATTGCGGCGAGCTGAAGCTGCCGCACAACCTGTGCGCGGCCTGCGGCCACTATAACGGCCGCGAGATCGTCCAGAACGAAGGCTGAGCGGGTCCGCGAGGGGCGCTCTGGCATGGCCGTGACCCCGCGGATCGCGATCGACGCCATGGGCGGAGACATCGGCCCGGCGGTCATCGTCGGCGGAATGTCCCGCGCTCGCCGCGCCAATCGCTCGCTTCGATTCGAGCTTTACGGGGACGCGAAGGCGATCGAGCCGGAGCTCGCCCGCTACAAGGGTCTCGCCCAGGCGGTGACCGTCCACCACACGACCGAATCGATCGCGGCGACGGAAAAGCCCAGCCAGGCGATCCGCCGTGCCAAGGGCACGTCGATGGGAATGGCGATCAACGCGGTCAAGGA
>DASTDT010000027.1:0-5580 GCA_035710225.1 Sphingomicrobium sp. | reverse complement strand
CTGGTCGCCCTTCGCGGCGACCCGCCCGAGGCGGGCCAGGCGTTCGCGCCGCATCGCGACGGCTATGCCAATGCCGCCGAGCTGGTCGCCGGGCTCAAGCGGGTCGCCGATTTCGACATCAGCGTCGCCTGCTATCCCGAGGTCCATCCCGAGGCGGATTGCCCGGAAAGCGACATCGACAATTTGCTGCGCAAGATCGATGCCGGCGCTAGCCGGGCGATCAGCCAGTTCTTCTTTTCCGCCGACTGCTTCCTACGCTTCCGCGACCGGGTCGCCGGGCTTCGGCCCGGGATCGAGATCGTGCCGGGCATCCTTCCCGTCACCAATGTCGCCCAGGCGCGGCGCTTCGCCGGCCAGTGCGGCGCCTCGATACCGGCGTGGATGGACGGGATCTTCGAAGGCCTCGACGCCCTTCCCGCGGCCCGCCAGCTGGTCGCCGCGACGATCGCGTCGGAGCTGTGCGGACAGCTCTACGCCGGCGGCGTCCGCCACTTCCACTTCTACACCTTGAACCGGGCCGAGCTGGCCTATGCCATCTGCCACCTGCTGGGAGTGCGCCAGCAATGAGCGCCGCCGAAGCCTTTCGCGCCGCCGCGGCGCAGCGCGTGCTGGTCAAGGACGGCGCCTACGGGACGATGATCCAGGGTTCGCGGGTCGACGATTACGGCGGAACGCTCGGCCTTGCCGGCGACCAGAAGGGCAATAACGACCTTCTCAACCTCACCCGCCCCGACGTGGTGCGCGGGATCTGCCGCCGCTTTGCCGAGGCAGGGGCGGACGTGCTTGCCACCAACACCTTCAACGCCAACGCCATCAGCCAGTCGGACTATGGTGCCGACGCCGCCGCGCTGGTCGGCGACATCAATCGCGAAGCGGCGCGCATCACCCGCTCGGTCGCCGACCAATTCGGCGGACGCTGGGTGGCCGGAGCGCTTGGCCCGACCAACAAGACTTTGTCGCTGTCGCCCGACGTCAACGACCCGGGCTATCGCGAGGTGACCTTCGCCGAAGTGAAAGCGGTCTACCGCGAGCAGGTCGAGGCGCTGGCCGAAGGCGGGGTCGACTTCATCCTCATCGAGACGGTGTTCGACACGCTCAATGCCAAGGCGGCGATCATGGCGGTGCTGGAGGCGGAGCGGGCGCTCGGCCGGGCGCTGCCGATGATGCTGTCGATGACGCTCACCGATCTCAGCGGCCGCAACCTGTCCGGCCACACGGTCGAGGCGTTCTGGGCCAGCGTCCGCCACGCCCGGCCGCTGACCATCGGCCTCAACTGCTCGTTCGGGGCGCAGCAGTTGCGGCCGCACCTCGCCGCCCTCGCCGCGCAGGCCGACACGCTGGTGATGGCCTATCCCAATGCCGGCCTTCCCAACGACCTCGGCGAATATGACGAGGCGGCGGAGGAGACTGCGGCGCAGGTCGGCGAGTGGATCGACGAGAAGCTGGTCAACGTCGTTGGCGGCTGCTGCGGGACCACCCCGGAGCATATCGCCGCCATTGCCGCGGCGGTCGCTGGCGCGCCCCCGCGCGCGGTTCCCGTGTCGCGCCATGCCACCACTTTGGCGGGGCTCGAGCCGATGGTCATCGCCGCGTGACCGACATGGCCGGCGCGGGCGCGCGCTTCGTCAACATCGGCGAGCGGACCAACGTCACCGGCTCGGCCCGCTTCAAGAAGCTGGTGCTGGCCGGCGATTACGACGCCGCAGTCGACGTCGCGCGCCAGCAGGTCGAGGCCGGGGCGCAGATCATCGACGTCAACATGGACGAGGCCTTGCTCGACGGCGAGCAGGCCATGCGCACCTTCCTGCTGCGGATCGCCGCCGAGCCCGACATCGCCCGAGTGCCGGTGATGGTCGACAGCTCGAAGTGGAGCGTGATCGAGGCCGGGCTGCAATGCGTGTCGGGCAAGCCGATCGTCAATTCGATCAGCCTGAAGGAAGGCGAGGCGGCGTTCCTCGAGGTCGCCGAGAAAGTCCGCTCCTATGGCGCCGCGGTGGTCGTCATGGCGTTCGACGAGGTCGGCCAGGCCGACACGAAGGAGCGCAAGGTCGAGATCTGCAAGCGCGCCTACCGGCTGCTGGTCGACAATGGCTTCGCGCCCGAGGACATCATCTTCGATCCCAACGTGTTCGCGATCGCCACCGGCATCGACGAGCACCGCCGCTACGCGATCGACTTCATCGAGGCGACCCGCGAAATCCGCGCCGCCTGTCCGCACGTCCACATCTCCGGCGGGCTTTCCAACCTCAGCTTCTCGTTCCGCGGCAACGAGCCGGTGCGCCGGGCGATGCACAGCGTGTTCCTCTACCATGCGATTCCCGCCGGAATGGACATGGCCATCGTCAACGCCGGCCAGCTCGACGTCTATGACGCCATCGACCCGGAGCTTCGCGAAGCGGTCGAGGACGTCATCCTCGACCGGCGGGACGACGCGACCGAGCGGCTGGTAGCGCTTGCCGACCGGTTCAAGGACAGCGACCCGGCGGCCGAAAAAGCGGCGGCGGAGTGGCGTGGGCTGCCGGTGGCCGAGCGGCTATCCTATGCGCTGGTCAAGGGCATCGACGCGCACATCGTCGAGGATACGGAGGAGGCGCGCCTGGTCGCGGTTCGCCCGATCGACGTCATCGAAGGTCCGCTGATGGACGGAATGAACGTCGTCGGCGACCTGTTCGGCGGCGGCAAGATGTTCCTTCCGCAAGTGGTCAAGTCGGCGCGGGTCATGAAGAAGGCGGTCGCCCATTTGCTGCCCTTCATCGAGGCGCAGAAGGAGGAGGGGGCACGCGGCAAGGGCCGGATCGTCATGGCCACGGTCAAGGGCGACGTCCATGACATCGGAAAGAACATCGTCGGCGTCGTGCTCCAGTGCAACGGCTTCGAGGTCGTCGACCTGGGCGTGATGACGCCGTGGACCGACATCCTCGGCGCCGCCAACGAGAACGACGCCGACATGATCGGTCTTTCCGGCCTCATCACCCCGTCGCTCGACGAGATGGTGACCGTGGCCAGCGAAATGCAGCGCGCGGGTATGACGATGCCGCTCTTGATCGGCGGCGCGACCACCAGCCGGGCCCATACGGCGCTAAGGATCGAGCCTGCTTACGATGGCCCGGTGCTTCACGTGCTCGACGCCAGCCGGGCAGTGGGGGTCGCCTCGGCCCTGGTCAGCGACGGGCCGCAGCGCGCCGAGCTGATCGACGGCACGGCCGCCGACTATGAGGCTTTGCGCAAATCGCGCGCGGGTCGCGGCACGCAGGACCTCGTCACCATTTCCGAGGCGCGCTCCAACGGCCTGGCCTTCGACCCCGAAGGCAAGGCGCCGCCGCCGATCAAGCCTGGCCTCCACAACTTCGGCGAATGGCCGCTTCGGGACCTCAAGGCCCATATCGACTGGACGCCCTTCTTCCGCGCCTGGGAGCTGGCCGGCAATTATCCGGCGATCCTCGACGATCCGGTGGTCGGCGAAAGCGCCCGTTCGCTGTTCGCCGATGCAGAGGAGATGCTCGACAAGATCATTACCGAGCACTGGCTGAAGCCCAGCGGCGTGATCGGCCTGTGGCCGTGCCGCCGCGAAGGCGACGACGTGCTCGTGCTCGCCGGCAACAAGGAAGTACGCCTGCCGTTCCTTCGCCAGCAGGTGCGCAAGCGGGAAGGGCGGGCGAACCTTTGCCTGGCGGATTTCATCGATCCGGCCGGCGAGGACTGGATCGGCGGGTTCGCGGTTGCCATCCACGGCATCGAGCCTCACCTCGAGCGCTTCCGCGAGGCCAATGACGATTATTCCGACATCATGCTGAAAGCGCTCGCCGACCGGCTGGCCGAGGCCCTTGCCGAACGCCTCCATGAGCATGTGAGGAAGCGCATCTGGGGCTATGGCGTCGAGGAGCATCTGTCGAACCTCGACCTCATCCGCGAAAGCTATGCCGGAATCCGCCCGGCGCCTGGCTATCCGGCGTCGCCCGACCACAGCCTGAAGCCGCTCCTGTTCGAGATGCTCGGCGGCGACCCGGCGGGGCTCAGCCTGACCGAGAATTTCGCCATGCTTCCGACGGCGGCGGTCAGCGGTTTTTATTTCGGGCACCGCGACAGCGAATATTTCGGGGTGGCCAAGGTGGGCCGCGACCAGCTCGAGGAATATGCCGCCCGGCGCGGGGTCGATCTCGAAACCGCGGAGCGGTGGCTAAGGCCCAATCTCGACTAGGGCCGCCAGCGCGGCTAGCGGTTCGCGCGATGCTTCGGCTTCTGCTCCTCCTCCTGCTGGCTTTTGCCGCCCCCGTCTCGGCCCAGCTCGCGCCGCGCGAAAACGCAATCAAGCCGGAACTGGTGGTCCGGACCCCCGCCGCGCCCGGCCGCGCGACCGACCTCGCGATCCTGATGCGAACCACGCCCGGCTGGCACGGCTATTGGCTAAACCCGGGCGATGCGGGACTGCCGATGGAGGTCGAGTGGCGGCTTCCGCCCGGCTGGCGGGTCGAGACGCTGCGCTACCCGGTCCCGCACCGGCTGCTCGTCGCGGGGATCGTCAACTACGTCTATGAGGACGATTATGCGGTCCTGACCCGGATCGTCCCGCCGGCCGGAGCGACGGGAACTCAATCCATCTCCGCGGCGATGCGCTGGCTGGCCTGCACCGACGAGATCTGCGTGCCCGAGAAGGGCGAGGTCACGCTCGACGTGCCGACCGCCGGGCGCGCCCGTCCCGACCCCCGCTTCGACGACTGGCTGCGCGCGCTTCCGCGGCCGCTGTCGAGCCCGGCGCGGTACGCGATCGACGGGACACGGATCCGCCTCGCCATCCCGCTGCCAGCCGCGACTGCCGTCCGCGGCCCCTATTTCTTCCCGGCCGACGACGGCCCGATCGATTATGCCGCCGGGCAGGACATCAGCCGCAGCGGCGACACCATGATCGTCAGCCTCAAGCGGCGCGCAGGCACTCCGGAGCGGCTTCGGGGCGTGCTTGCCCTGGGCGACGGGCGCGGTCTGGAGCTCACCGCCGTGCCCGGCGCCGTGCCGATGCCGCCGGGTGACCTTATGCTGCTGTGGTGGGCGCTGCTGGGGGCGCTGGCGGGGGGAATCCTCCTCAACTTGATGCCGTGCGTGTTCCCGATCCTGGCGCTGAAGGCGATGCACCTGGCGCGCGCCGGGGGCGAGCAGCACGCCGCTCGTCGCGACGCGCTCGGCTATGCGGCGGGCGCCGTGATTGGAACCGGCGCGCTGGGCATCGCGCTGCTGGCGATCCGCGCCGGGGGGCAGTCGGCTGGCTGGGCGTTTCAGCTTCAGGATCCGCGCTCGGTGCTGCTGTTGCTGCTGCTCGCGACGGCGATCACACTCAATTTGCTTCGGCTGTTCGAGCTCCCGGCGATCGGCGGCGAGCGCAACCCGGCCGGAAGCGTCGGCACCGGCGCGCTTGCGGCCTTCGTCGCCACTCCGTGCGCGGGGCCATTCATGGGCGCCGCGCTCGGCGCCGCTTTGCTGCTCCCGGCGTGGGGCTCGGTGCTGGTGTTCGCCGCGCTTGGGCTCGGCCTGGCACTTCCATTCGTGGCCGTCGCCTTCATTCCCGCGCTCCGGCGGCGGCTTCCGAAG
>DASTDT010000026.1:0-2347 GCA_035710225.1 Sphingomicrobium sp. | reverse complement strand
GGTCCACTCGGCCAGCCGGCGAAGCGGCGCCGGGATCGGCGGCACGTCGACCAGCCCGGCCAGCGGCCTAAGGCGGTTGTCGCCGACCTCCTTGCTCGCCAGCCGCTCACTTTCCCATGCCACGCCGACAAGCTGGCGCGGCCCCAGTGGGGCGACGACCACGCTGCCCGGCTCCACCGCCATCCCGTCGGGCACGCGGTAGTCGAGCGGTCCTAGCGCGGCATTGAGGGTGACGACACGGGTGCGGGGAAGCGGCATGGACCGCTCCTCATCGCCGCGCGCGCTTCCCGGCGCAAGCTAGAGCGCGTGGTTGCTCGCGGCGATCAGCATGGCCTGGTCGAGCGCCTGCGCCGAAGGATCGGCGAAGTGTGGCTGGAGCATCGCCAGCTCGATTGCGGGAGCGGCTTCGCGCCAGCCCATCACGCTCGCCGGCGATCCGGCGGTTTCGACGCGGACGTCACCGATCGAGTCGATGCCGATGAGGCTGATCGACCCGCCCCCAGTCAGTTCGACATAGAGGTCGGCAACCCCGTCGCCATCGAGGTCGGCGGTGCGGGACGACTTGATCGACTGCCCGTCCTCGAGGCGGACAGTGTCGCGCAAGCTGTCGTAATCCAGGATGACCTTGTCGACGCGCTACGAACGAACAGAATCGGCCGGAGAACCCCGCCCCACGAGAATCATGGGCTAAGTTTGTGACGTCAGGATTTCAATTGTTTTTTAACCACTTGGATTCTGTCCCGGGACGGGACAGGGGCCGTTACTTGCCGCGCTTCTTGCGGTGACTGTCGAGGTCGAGGACGGGGTTGTCGTCGCCTTCCTCCGGCAGCAGGCCGAGGCGCCGCGCAACCTCCTGATAGCCTTCCTCGACCTTGCCCAGATCCTGGCGGAAGCGATCCTTGTCGAGCTTCTCGTTCGACTTCATGTCCCATAGCCGGCAGCCGTCGGGCGAGATTTCGTCGGCCAGGATCAGGCGCGGATAATCGCCGTCCCACACCCGCCCGAACTCGAGCTTGAAATCCACCAACCGGATTCCGATCGCCGCGAACAGGCCGCACATGAAGTCGTTCACGCGGATCGCCATGTCGGCGATGTCGTTCATCTCGTCCTGGCTGGCCCAGCCGAAGCAGGCGATATGCTCGTCGGCGATCATCGGGTCGCCCAGCGCGTCGTCCTTGTAATAATATTCGATGATGGTGCGCGGCAGCTGGGTGCCTTCCTCGATCCCGAGGCGCTTCGACAGCGAGCCGGCGGCGACGTTGCGGACGACCACCTCGATCGGAACGATCTCGACCTGGCGGATGAGCTGCTCGCGCATGTTGATGCGGCGGATGAAGTGGGTCGGGACGCCGATCCCGGCGAGCGCGGTGAAGATCAGTTCGGAGATGCGGTTGTTGATGACGCCCTTGCCGGCAATGGTGCCGCGCTTCTGCGCGTTGAAGGCGGTCGCGTCGTCCTTGAAATACTGGATGAGGGTGCCCGGCTCCGGCCCTTCATAGAGGATCTTGGCCTTGCCTTCGTAGATCTGGCGGCGACGGGACATGGGCGGGCTGATTATCCTGATTGCTGGCTGGTGGCGGCGCTATAGGGCGGGGGCGAGCGGCGGGCAATGACGCTTGCCGGCCCCAGTCAGGCCGTCACCACCCGGCCGAGCGGCGCGGCCACGGTCCACACCAGGCCGGTCGGAGCGAAGTCCAGGCCAATCGTGGCGCCGAGCGCGGCGCGCACGTTGCGGTCGATCAGCACGGTGCCGAATCCGGAACGGGCCGGCGGGGTGACCGGAGGCCCGCCGCTTTCGCGCCACTCGATTCGGAAGCCCGGCTCGTCGCCGGTCTCGTCCTCGGCCCAGGACAAGGCGACCTCTCCGGACGAGTTCGACAAGGCGCCATATTTGACGGCGTTGGTGACGAGCTCGTGGAAAGCGAGGCCGAGCGCCTCCGCGGCGCGCGGGCGGATGACGATCTCGCCCGGCCCGTCGAGAGTGATCCGGCCGCCGATGAGGTCGCGCACCGAGCCGAGCTGCGAGCCGACGATCTCGCTCATCGACGCCCCGGACCAACCGCGGTGAATGAGCATATCCTGGTTGGCGGCGAGCGCGGCGATCCGCTTTTCGAAGCCGGCGACGAATTCGGGCGCGACATCGCGGGCGGTGCGGTGGAGGATCGACTGGACGATCGCCAGCATGTTCTTGGACCGGTGGCTGACCTCGCCCATCAACAGCTCGATCTGCTCCTCATGCTCGCGCTGCTGGGTGATATCGGTGTTGGTCCCGAACCACATCGTCACCTCGCCGCCGGCGTTGCGGATTGGCTGGGCGCGCGACAGGAACCAGCGGAATTCGCCGTCG
>DASTDT010000025.1:0-6702 GCA_035710225.1 Sphingomicrobium sp. | reverse complement strand
CAAAAGCAAGACCGGCGGTCGCTGATCGAGGCCGGCCTACCGAGCCCTGAACAGCTGCCGCATCGCGGCGCGGTATGCGTTGCCTGAATCCGCCGAATGGGTGCCCCCTGGAACGTCGATGCGAGTGACGCGCCATGGCGTCTTGCGCCGGCCCCAGAAGTTGAACCATTCGTTGGCAGCCGAACGCCGGTCGGCATATTCCTCCGTCCCCACGGCGACGAGCAGATTAAGGTCGGTGCGGCTGGCCGGAGCCGGCGGGCCATAGAAGATGTCGCGGCCGGGCACCCACGACGGGTTGCTGGCGATCCGCGCCCAGAACAGGTCCGGCGCGGTGAACGCCGAATAGAGAATCAGAGCGCCGCCGCGCGATTGTCCGAACAAGATGCGTTTCGCTGCGTCGGCACGGTAGCGGCGCTCGACGTTCGGGATCAGCTCGCGCTCGAGGAAGCGGTGGAAGTCGGCGATGCGCGCCTCGTTCGCGGCAATGCCGGGGCCGGACGGCATGAAGTCGATGTGGCGGCGGTTGATCGGCTTGTCGAACGAGCCGTAGGCGATGCCGACGACGATCGCCTCGGGCATCTTGTCGTCGATGGTCAGGAACAGGTGGCTGGCGGCGATGATCGGAAAAAGGCTGTCGCCGTCGAGCAGATAGACGATCGGGTAGCTGCGCTGCGGCTCAGCGGCGTAACCTTGCGGAAGGCGGACGTAGATATGGTAATCATGGTCGGCTTCCGTCGACCGCAAAGGGAAATAATCGCCGGCCAGTGCGGGAAGGTGGTTGAGCGGCATGACCGGGGGAGGTTTGCCGTTGGCGCAGGCCCCAAGGGCCAGGAAGGAAAGAAGCAACAGCAAGCAACGCGCAACCAGCATAAACACCTCCGGAGACGCGGGCTAACGTGGCGCCGCTCTGATCGCTAGACCGCCGACAGCGAATGTCCCTTTGCGACCCGACCGACGGTTCAAGCGATACTCCCTAAATGTAGCAAACTCGGCGTAGTCCGCGAGGCCTCGTTCGCTTAGATTTCGGGTTTGAATCGACAAGTGCGGAAGACAGGCCGATGAACCTTGCTTCAAACCTCCGTAACAGGGTTTCCGTAAATGTCAGTGGCAGAGCAGATATCGCCCAGAGAGACCGAGCGCATGGCGGCGGTTCGGCGTTACGATATTCTCGACAGTCCGCCTGACGGGGCGTTTGATCGGATAACAGCGCTGGCCGCGCGCCGGTTCGGTGTTCCGATTGCAATCATCAGCATTGTCGATGAGGACCGCATTTGGTTCAAGTCGCACCACGGTCTGCCGATCGACCAAATCGACCGCGAGCCAGGGCTTTGTGCCTCGGCCATCCTCGGCGATACGCCCTATCTGTTGGAGGACGCGCGGAATGATCCCCGTTCACTGGCAAACCCGCTCGTAGCGGGAGACTTCGGGCTGCGCTTTTACGCGGCCGTTCCGCTGAAGACGAGCGACGGGCACAACCTCGGCACCTTGTGCGTGATCGACAAGGAACCCCGCCCGATCGAACAGGACCAGATCGAGGATTTGAAGGACCTTGCTTCGGTCGTAATGGACCAGCTTGAGCTTGGACTTTCGGCCCGGCACGCGGTGGGCAGGGCGAACCTGATGGCCAAGGAGATCGATCATCGGGTGATGAACAGTCTCCAATTCGTTTCGGGATTGCTGGCGATGCAAAGCCGATCCCCCGATGTGGGCGAGGCAGCCGCTCACCTCCAACTGGCTGCCCATCGCGTTGCTGCCGTAGCTCAGGTTCATCGCCACTTTTACGCGGACGCAGCGGATGAGGTTTCGTGCATCGCCTACCTGCGGCGGCTCTGCGACGACCTGGCGGCGATCCTCGGTCGCGAAATCGTCGTCGAGGGGGACGACGAGGCGGTTCCGGCGAACTCCATCCAGCCGATCGGCCTGATTACCAACGAACTCGTCACGAATGCGGCGAAACACGGCGCTGGTCGGATCGACGTAACGTTCCGGGTGTCGGCAGGCATGAACCGGCTTATCGTTTGCGACGAAGGCAAGGGGCTCATCGACGGCTTTGACCCGCACTCGGCAACCGCTGGCCTGGGAATGCGGGTGATCAACGCGCTAGTCAAACAACTGCGCGGGACGCTGCACGCGGGTCCACGGGAGGATGGCGACGGGGCGTGCCTCACCGTCCAATTTCCCCGCGCCAAGTAACTTCGGTCTTCACCCAAGGCCGACACAAAAGGAGAGCGGGGCTTTCACGCTCTCTGCGCTCGGGCGCTCAGGTGGCGGGAAGCAGCCTTTGCTCGCCAGCGAGCTTCAGCAGCGCCGCCTGGAGCTTTTCGAACGCGCGCACCTCGATCTGGCGGATGCGCTCGCGGCTGACTCCGTAGACCTGCGATAGGTCCTCGAGCGTCTTGGGCTCTTCCGCCAACCGCCGTTCGGCGAGAATGTGCTTCTCGCGGTCGTTGAGGCTTTCCATCGCCTGGGTGAGCAATTCGCGGCGAACCTGCCGCTCCTCATCGTCGGCGATGATCTCGTCCTGAAGCGGCGCCTCGCTGACGAGGAAATCCTGCCACTGGCCCTCGCCGTCCTCGCTGCTTTTCAATGGCGCGTTGAGGCTGGTGTCGCCGCCCATCGCCATTCGGCGATTCATGCTGATCACTTCGTCCTCGGTCACCCCGAGATCGGTCGCGATCTTGGTGACGTCGGCGGGCTTCAAATCGCCGTCCTCGAACGCCTCGATCTGGTTCTTCATCCGGCGAAGGTTGAAGAACAGCTTCTTCTGGGCGGCGGTGGTGCCCATCTTGACCAGGCTCCACGAGCGCAGGATGAATTCCTGGATCGAGGCGCGGATCCACCACATGGCGTAGGTCGCGAGGCGAAAGCCGCGGTCGGGCTCGAACTTCTTGACGCCTTGCATCAGGCCGATGTTGCCTTCGGAAATCAGCTCGCTGACCGGAAGGCCGTAGCCACGATAGCCCATAGCGATTTTGGCGACGAGGCGAAGGTGCGAGTTGACCAGCTTGGCGGCCGCCTCCGTATCCTCATGCTCGCGCCAGCGTTTGGCGAGCATATACTCTTCCTCGGGAGCGAGGATCGGGAATTTCTTGATCTCGGTGAGATAGCGGTTGAGCCCGGCCTCCCCGCCCGAAGCGGGGATCGAGATCGCGCGTTTGACCTGTGCCATGCTCTTCCTTTTCAACTCCCTGCGCCGAGACGTATCTTCTTCGCGTCGTCCCTGACGGCCTTGTTATACACCAAGTCTCTTGAACAGTTCCTGCATATCCGGCGGAAGGGCGCTTTCGAACGACAAACGTACCTTCGTCACCGGATGCGTGAATTCCAGCCCATGAGCGTGAAGCGCCTGGCGGCGGAAGTCCAACTCATTGAGCAAATCTCTGTGACCGCTTTTGCCGCCGCCATAGACCGGGTCGCCGAGCAAGGGATGGCCGATCGAGGCCATGTGCACGCGGACCTGGTGGGTGCGGCCCGTCTCGAGCCGGCATTCGACCAGCGCAGCCTGATTGAGCGGGACGAGGCGTTTCCAATGGGTGACCGCCCGCTTGCCACGGCCTTCCCCCACAATGGCGATCTTCTTGCGGTTCTGGGAAGAGCGGGCGAGCGGGGCGTCGATGGTGCCCGCCGCCTCGCGCGGGACCCCGCGGACGATAGCGAGATAGCGCCGGCCGATGCTGTGCGCGGCGAACTGCTTGGCTAAACCTTCGTGTGCGACGTCGGTCTTGGCCACCAGCAGCAGGCCCGACGTGTCCTTGTCGATGCGGTGGACGATGCCCGGGCGGGCGACGCCGCCGATTCCGCTGAGGCGGCCGGCGCAGTGGTGGAGAAGGGCGTTGACCAGCGTCCCGTCGCGGTTGCCCGCCGCCGGATGGACGACCATCCCGGCCGGCTTGTCGACGACCAGCAGGTGATCGTCTTCGAACACAATCGGCAGTGGAATGTCCTGCGCGTTGTTGTGGGCGGCCTCGGGCTCGGGGACGGTGAGGGTGAACTGCTGCTCGCCGGTGACCTTAACGGCGGGGTCGCGAACCGCCGTTCCGTCGCGGGTCAGCGACCCGGCCTTGATCAACGCCTTGAGCCGCTCGCGCGACAGAGTGGGGAGCGCGTCGGCCAGCGCGCGGTCGAGGCGCCAGCCCTCGTGCGCGCCGCCAAGCGCTATGTCGATGATCTGATGCCCCCCGGCCATGATGCCGATGTCGGTTGCCGGGGGCGTCTTTCAAGGGGGCCAACGCACTTGCGCCAAAACGGTCATTCGCTCATCACCCGCGCATGAACGCCATCGACCTTGCCAGCCTGCTCTGCTCGCGCCTGTGCCATGACCTGCTGTCACCGGTCGGAGCGCTCAACAACGGTCTCGAGCTGATGGCCGACGAGCAGGATCCGGAGATGCGCCAGCGCTGTCTCGACCTGCTGGGCGAAAGCGCGCGCGCGAGCGCCAACAAGCTGAAATTCTTCCGCTTGGCGTTCGGCGCCGGCGGCGGTTACGGATCGACCATCGACACGCAGGAAGCGCGCTCCGCGCTGGAAGGCCTGTTCGGCGGCGACCACAAGGTCGACCTCGGCTGGATGGTCAGCGCCGACAATCTGTCCAAGGCGGCGACCAAACTGCTCCTCAACCTCGCGCTAATCGCTGGCGATGCGCTGGTTCGCGGCGGCCGGCTGGACGTCGGCGCCGAGCAGGCGGACGGCAGCCTCGAGTTGGCGATCCGGGCCGAGGGTCCGCGGATCCTGCTCGATCCCGTTCTGCGCGAGACGATCCTGAGCGGAAGCGCCGGCGGCCAGGTCGAGCCGCGCGCGGCGGGGGCCTGGCTCGCCCACAGCCTCGCCGCCGAAGCCGGCGGTGCAATCCGCCTGTCCGACCCGGCCGACGAGGTGCTGGTGATCGGCGCGACTCTC
Organism: Sphingomicrobium sp.; assembly: GCA_035710225.1. GTDB lineage: Bacteria > Pseudomonadota > Alphaproteobacteria > Sphingomonadales > Sphingomonadaceae > Sphingomicrobium. The sequence goes on along the minus strand of DASTDT010000025.1, from coordinate 1,806 downwards.
CCCGCGCAAAAGCAATGGTAGGGCTAACGAGGAATTAACCCGTCACCGGCATGAAGGGCCCCGACATGGTGCGCGGGGCTTGGCTGAGCGATGGATGACCTGATTGCCGATTTCGTAGCGGAATGCCGGGAGATGCTGGAATCGCTGGGTGGCGAGATCGTGGCCTGGGAGGCCAGCCCGGACGACCGCGCGCGGCTCGATTCCATTTTCCGCTTCGTCCACACCGTCAAGGGCAATTGCGGCTTCTTCGATTTCCCGCGCCTGGAAGCGCTCAGCCACGCCGCCGAGGACGCGCTGGCCGATGTTCGCGCCGGCCGCCGACCGACCGATGCCGCGCTGGTGAGCGCCGTGCTCGCGGTCATCGACCGGATCGGGGACATGGTTTCCGCGATCGAGCAGAACGGCAAGATTCCCGAGGGCGACGATAGCGACCTTATCCAGGCTCTGTCGGCCGAAAGCGAGGCTCAGGCGGCGACCAGCGCGCCGGCCGCGGCGCTCGAGGCGAAGGGCCAGTCCGCTCCCAACGCCGCACCGCGCACCATCCGGCTGTCGGTCGAACTGCTCGACCGCATGATGTCGGGCGTGAGCGACATGGTGCTGGCTAGAAACGAGCTTGCGCGGCGGCTTCGCGGCACCGACACCGCAGTCGACGTCGACGGCGCGTTCGAGCGCCTGAGCGGGATCATCGCCGAAATGCGCGATGCCGTCACCCGCACCCGCATGCAGCGGATCGAGAATTTGTTCGTCGCCTTGCCGCGCATGGTGCGTGACCTGTCGGCTGAGCTTGGCAAGCAAGTGATGGTCGATATCGAGGGCGGCGACGTCGAGCTGGATCGCGAGATGATCGAGATGATCCGCGATCCCCTGACCCATATCATCCGCAACGCCGTCGACCACGGCATCGAAAAGCCGGCTGATCGGCTGAAGGCCGGCAAGCGCGAGATCGGGCTCGTCCATGTCTGCGCGCGCCAGTCGGGCAACCAGATCCTCATCGACATCGCCGACGACGGCAAGGGCATCGACGGCAACAAGCTGGTCGAAAAGGCGGTTTCGACCGGCACCCTCGACGCCGACGCCGCCGCCCGCTTGTCGCCGCGCGAGCGCCTTGCCTTGGTGTTCGAGGCCGGCCTGTCGACCGCACAGGAAGTCACCGCCATTTCCGGCCGGGGAGTCGGAATGGACGTGGTGCGCTCGAACATCGAGCGGATCGGCGGAACGGTCGAGCTCGATTCGACGCCGGGCGACGGCACCCGCATGACGCTTCGGGTCCCGCTGACGCTGACGATCATTCCTGCGCTGACGGTGTCGATCGGAAGCCAGCATTTCGCGATCCCCCGCGCCGCCATTGACGAGATCGTGCGGGCCAACGGATCGTCCGTCACGCTCGACCATGTCGGCGGCGCCGGAGTCGCCACCATCCGCGGCAGAAGGGTCCCGGAAATCTCGCTCGCCGACGTCCTTGGCGTCGCCAGCAACGTGCCCGACGAGGAGCGTACGCTGGTCGTCATCCGCCCGGCCGGGGGCGACGTCTATGCGCTTGCCGTCGACCGAATTCACGACCACGAGGAACTGGTGGTCAAGCCGGCCGCCCCGGCGGTGATGGCGACCGGCCTTTATGCCGGCACCACGCTCGCCGACGACGGCAGCCCGATCTTGCTGTTCGATCCCGCCGGCCTCGCCGAGGTGGGCGGAGTCAAGCTTGAAACCCAGGAGCGCGCGGCGCGGGTCGTCGACACCGCCGAAACGGTCGAGGCGCGCGACGACAATGTCCTGCTGTTCAAGACCCTCGACGGACGGCGCTGCGCC
>DASTDT010000024.1:0-3760 GCA_035710225.1 Sphingomicrobium sp. | reverse complement strand
CCGGTGGCAGACATCACGGTCGCGATCTGCAGGGCATCGTCGATTACATAAGGCCTTTTCTCGCCCGCGCCGATGGCCATGATCATGCCCTGTGGCGGGTTGATCACCGCTTCGAACTGCTTGATCCCGAACATGCCCATGTTGCTGAGGCTGGCGGTTCCGCCCTGATATTCGTGCGGCTGCAACTTGCCCTCCTTGGCGCGGCCGGCGAGTTCGCCCATCTCCGCCGAGATCTTCGACAGAGTCTTGTCGTTGGCGCCGGCGACGATCGGCGTGATGAGGCCCCCCGGGATGCTGACCGCCACCGAGATGTCGGCGCGGCTGTATTTGATCAGCGTGTCCCCGGCGAAGCTGACGTTGCATTCGGGAACCTCGATCAGCGCCACGGCGAGCGCCTTGATCAGCATGTCGTTGACACTGAGCTTGACGCCGCGGCTCTTGAGCCCGTCGTTGAGCTCGGCGCGGAGCTTGAGCAGCCGATCGAGCTGGACGTCGACCGTCAGGTAGATGTGCGGCACCTGCTGCTTCGATTCGGTCAGCCGGCGCGCGATCGTCTTGCGCATGTTGGAAAGCTTGACCGCCTCGTGCGGGATGTCGCCGGGATCGAACGCCGCTGCCTGCGGCTGGAGCGCCGGGGCCGCCGCTTGCGGTGCCGCCGCGACTCCGCCTGCCCGTCCACCGGCGGCCTCGCCGAGGTCGGCGCGGACGATTCGTCCGCCCGGCCCGCTGCCGGTCAGCGACGACAGGTCGATGCCCTGCGCCTCGGCCAGCCGGCGCGCCAGCGGCGACGCCTTGATTCGCTCGCCGCCCTCAGCCTTGGGAGCAGCGGAAGCCGGCACGGGCGCCGCCTCGACCCTGGGAGTCTCGCCGCCACCCTTGGCAGGTGGAGCGGGTTCCGGCTTCTCGTCGTGTTTCGGCGCTTGGGCCTTCGGCGGCGGAGCGGCGGCGGCGGTTTCGCCCTCCTCCCCGATCATCGCGATCGGCGTTCCGACCTTCACGCCGTCGCTGCCCTCGGCGACCAGGATTTTCAGCACCTTGCCCTCGTCGACCGCCTCGAACTCCATCGTCGCCTTGTCGGTCTCGATCTCGGCCAGGATGTCGCCGCTCGACACGCTGTCGCCTTCCTTGACCAGCCATTTGGCGAGCGTGCCTTCCTCCATCGTCGGCGACAAAGCGGGCATCTTCAGTTCGATCGGCATGGCGGCTTTTTCCGGTTCGAAGCGGTTGGGACGGCTCGGCACAAACGCCAAAGGCCATGGCGGGTCAAGCCTTGCCAGCGCCGGGATTTCGGCGCAGCAGTCGTGGCCATGGGCGGGGCGGCAAGCGACAAGCGCACCTATCTGGTCGTCATCGACGACAGCGACGAGGCGCGCGTGGCGCTCCACTTCGCCGCGCGCCGGGCGGCCAAGACCGGCGGCGCGGTCGAGGTTCTGGCGGTGGTCGAGCCGCAGGACTTCGTCCAGTGGGGCGGGGTCCAGGCGGCAATCGAGGAAGAGCAACGGCTTCGCATCGAGGCCAGCGTCGCCTCCTCGGTCGGCGAAATCATGGACGCCGCCGGGATCAAGCCGACCATCGTCGTCCGCGAGGGCGAGCCGGTGCCGGTCGTGCGCAGCCTGATCGGCACCCGCCAGGACATCGCCGCCTTGGTGCTTGGGGCCGCGTCGTCGGGAAATCCTGGGCCGATGGTCGCCAGCTTCACCGGCACCGATGCCGGCAAGCTGCCGTGCCCGGTGATGATCATCCCCGGCGGCCTGTCCAAGGAAGATCTCGAGCGCCTGAGCTAGAGCGCGGAGGCGAGGATGTCGCCGAGGCGGCGGCAGCCCGCTTCGTCTTCAGCGGTAAATCGCGCCTTCCGGGGGCTGTCGAGGTCGAGCACCGCGACCAGCGCGCCGTTCTTCACGATCGGCACCACGATTTCGCTCTCGCTCGCCGAATCGCAGGCGATATGGCCGTCGAAGGCGTGGACATCGTCGACCCGCTGAACCTCCCTCGTTTGCGCCGCGACGCCGCACACCCCGCGCCCAAACGGGATCCGGATGCAGGCCGGTCGGCCCTGGAACGGGCCCAGCACCAGCTCGCCGTCAACATTTCTATAGAAGCCGGCCCAGTTAAGCTCCGGCAGCGTTTCCCAGATCAGCGCCGCGGCATTGGCCATGTTGGCGATGGCATCGCTCTCGCCCGCGATCAGTGCCTCGAGCGCCTTGGCCAGCTCGTCGTACATCGCCGCCGTGTCGGCGGTGTCGATCTTGAAGTCGTAGCTCAATCCAACCTCACCTTGCCGCGCCCGGCCTTGACCGCGCTTCGGCTCTTCTTGCTGTCAACGCGCCGCGCCTTGGCGGCCCGGCTCGGCCTCGTCGCCCGGCGCTTGGCCTGGACGACATGGGCCTCGGCAATCATCTGCGCAAGGCGGCGGCGAGCATCCTCCCGGTTGGCGTCCTGGGTGCGGAAACGGCGGGCGGTGACGACCAGCTCGCCGGCGCTGGTCATGCGGCTTCCGGCGATCGCCTTCAGCCGGGCATAGACTTCGGGCGACAGGCCGAGTTTGTAGACATCCGCACGAAGCTGGCAGGCGGTCGCGACCTTGTTGACGTTCTGCCCGCCCGGCCCGGTCGCGGCGAGAAACTTCTCGCTCAGTGCCTCTTCGGGAAGCTGATAGTCCTCACTCATCGCCGGGCAGCAAATCGTGCCACAGGCCGAAGCTGTCGGGCACCGGAGCGATTACCGAGATCGGCGGCTTGCCCTCGCGCGGGACACTGAGCTTCCACGCGTGGAGCAGCATCGGCTGGGCGGGATCGTCCCCGCTGTCGGCATAGACCGGGTCGCCGATGATCGCCGCCCCCAGCCCGCGCGCGGCATGGACCCGCAGCTGGTGGGTCCGGCCGGTCATAGGGCGCATTTCGATCAGGGCCTGATCGCCTTTCCGGCCGAGCAGCCGCCACGCCGTCCGCGCCGGCTTGCCGTCGTCGTCGGGCACCATCCGCCAGCCCTCCTTGGCGGTCGACACCTTGGCCAGCGCGAGCTCGATCACGCCCTCGTCTCCCGGCGGAATTCCGTCCACTGCGGCGAGATAGGTCTTCTCCACCTGCCCGCTTTCGAACGCTTGCTGGAAACGCTTCACCGCCTTGGGATTGCGCGCCAGCAGCAGGCAGCCCGAAGTGTCGCGGTCGAGCCGGTGCATGATCACCGGCGGGCGCTGGAATCCGAGCTTCAGCTCCTCCAGCCGGTAGGTGACGCTATCCCCTCCGGAGCGCGGCGGGTCGACCGCCAGCCCGGCCGGCTTGTCGATGACGATCGCCTCGCCGTCGACGAACAGGATGCGGTCCTCCAATGTCATCGGCGAGCCATAGCCGACTGATGCGCCAGCGCAACGATTCCCAATGATTCCACCATTTTAGCCTTTATTAACCTTTTCCCTTCAGACCTCTCATGGTTAATGACCGCTTCAGGGCCGTTAAGAGCGCATGAAGCTTGGCCTTCGAAACCAGGGGAAGAGACGATGCGCGTACTGCTGATCGAGGACGAAGCGACCATTGCCAAGAGCATCGAGCTGATGCTCGGCACCGAGGGCTTCAACGTCTACACCACCGATCTCGGGGAAGAGGGCCTCGATCTCGGCAAACTGTATGATTACGACATCATCCTCCTCGACCTCAATCTGCCCGACATGCATGGCTATGACGTGCTCAAGAAGCTGCGCACGGCCAAGGTCGGCACGCCGGTCCTGATCCTCAGCGGCCTCAACGAGATGGACTCGAAAGTC
>DASTDT010000023.1:0-14414 GCA_035710225.1 Sphingomicrobium sp. | reverse complement strand
CTAGTAGCGGCGATACGGCGTATAGCTGCCACGATAGCGGTTGGCGTCGATGTTGGTGATCCGGCCGTAACGGTCGATCGTGCAATCGAAGCGGGCGTCGGCCTGGCCCTGGTAACCGTACTGCTGGCCATAGCCATACTGCTGGCCGTAGCCGTACTGGTTGCCATAGGCGCCATAACCGGCATTCATTCCGCTGGTCGCCAGGCCGATGACCTTCAGCCCGCCGTTCGAACGGCGCCGCACTTCGGTAACCTGAAGCACCCGCGCGCCCTGATAGTTGCGGTACTGATTGTCATAGCCGTAGCCGTAGCCGTACTGGCTGTAACGCCCGCGCTCATTGTCGAAGCCGCGGGTGTTGATGCGGTACTCGACCGCACGCACGCACTGCTCGACCGCCATGCGGTCGTTCTGGCCATAGCTTCGGCCGCCCAGGATCGAGTCGAGGATCGTCCCCAACACGCCCTGCTGGCCGTAGCCATATTGGCCGCCATAGCCGGTCTGCGGATAACCGTAGCCGGGATACTGAGCCGCGGCCGGGGCCGCCGCCGCCGCCAGCGCCGCGAAACCGGCGCCGCCGAGCAGGATTTTTGAAACAGCCTTCATGGCCCAACTCCTCATCGTTCACGCACCCACCCACTGGGGACGTGTCGATAACGCTTGTCGGTCATTACGGCTGCATCGCCACTGAATGAGGATGAATCCTCCCGTTCAGCAAACTTGACGCGGGGGTCAGGCCTCTTCGGTCTCGTCGACCATCACCGGGCCGCTATCCTGGCCCTTGGCCGAGACGTCGCGGTCGACCAGCTCGATGATCGCTATCGCCGCCGAGTCGCTGAAGCGCGTGCCGGCCTTGACGATTCGGGTGTAGCCGCCGTCGCGCGCCGAATAGCGCTCGGCGAGCACGTCGAACAGCTTGGCCAGCTGCGCTTCGTCCATCAGCCGGCCCATCGCCAGCCGGCGGTTGGAAAGCCCGCCGCGCTTGGCCAGAGTGATCAGCTTTTCGGTGTAGGGGCGAAGCTCGCGCGCCTTGGCCAGCGTGGTGGTGATCTGCTCGTGCTTGATCAGCGCCGCCGCCATGTTGCGCAACAGCGCCGTGCGATGGGCCGAGGTCCGCTGGAGCTTCCGATGTCCGACGCGATGCCGCATTGTTCAAATCCTTCGTTCGTAAAGAGGCCGTATCAGGTGCCCCAGTCCAGGCGGTGAAAAGGGGGCACCGCCCAAACCCCAAGGCCTTCGAATTAGCCGAGCAGTTCCTGCTCGAGCTTCTTGGCCATTTCTTCGATGTTTTCCGGCGGCCAGCCGGGGATGTCCATGCCTAGGCGAAGCCCCATGCTCGCCAGCACTTCCTTGATTTCGTTCAGGGACTTGCGGCCGAAGTTGGGGGTGCGCAGCATCTCGGCTTCGGTCTTCTGGACCAGGTCGCCGATGTAGATGATGTTGTCGTTCTTCAGGCAATTGGCGCTGCGCACGCTGAGCTCCAGCTCGTCGACCTTCTTGAGCAGATAGCGGTTGAGCTGGTTGGTGTCGGCGGGCGTGCCCTGGGTCATGTCGCCGCCCATCGGCGCGGCGCCGCCGATCATCCCGGCCGGCTGGCTCGGGACCATCATGTCGTCGAAGTGGACGAACAATTGCAGCTGGTCCTGGAGGATGCGCGCGGCATAGGCCAGCGCGTCTTCGGGCTGGACGGTGCCGTCGGTCTCGATCGTCAGCGTGAGCTTGTCGTAATCGAGCTCCTGGCCGACGCGGGTGTTCTCGACCTTGTAGGCGACCTGGCGCACCGGCGAGTACAGCGCGTCGACCGGAATGAGGCCGATCGGCGCGTCGGCCGGGCGGTTGGCGTTGGACGGGACATAGCCCTTGCCGACGTCGGCGGTCAGCTCCATGTTGAGCGTCGCGCCCTCGTCGAGGTGACAGATGACGAGGTTGGGATTGGTCACCTCGATGTCGCCCGGGCAGCTGATCTGGCCGGCGGTAACTTCGCCCGGGCCGGTCGCCGACAGGGTCAGGCGCTTGGGGCCCTCGCCTTCCATCTGAAGCGCGATCTGCTTGATGTTGAGGACGATGTCGGTGACGTCCTCGCGAACCCCGGTCAGGCTCGAGAACTCGTGAAGCACGCCCTCGATCTTGATCGAGGTGACGGCGGCGCCCTGAAGCGACGACAGCAGCACGCGGCGAAGCGAATTGCCCAGAGTCATCCCGAAGCCGCGCTCGAGCGGCTCGGCGACGAACGACGCCTTGCGCCGCGCGTCGCCCACTTGCGTCTTCTTTTCGAGCGCGTTGGGCTTCTTCAATTCCTGCCAGTTCTTCGTGTTGACGGCCATGTTTCTTCCTTGGCAGTGGGAGGTGCGGCGTCCCGCGGCTCCCGGATTTCAAACTGTGTCGATCAAAGTGGAGACTTTGATCGAGGAATCACACGCGGCGGCGCTTGGACGGGCGGACGCCGTTGTGCGGGATCGGCGTGACGTCGCGGATCGAGGTGATCTGGAAGCCGACCGACTGGAGTGCGCGAAGGGCGCTCTCGCGGCCCGAGCCAGGACCCTTGACCTCGACCTCGAGGGTGCGGACGCCATGCTCGGCGGCCTTGCGGCCGGCGTCTTCGGCCGCGACCTGCGCGGCATATGGTGTCGACTTGCGGCTGCCCTTGAAGCCCATCATCCCGGCCGAAGACCAGGCAATCGCATTGCCCTGCGCGTCGGTGATGGTGATCATGGTGTTGTTGAACGACGCATTCACGTGCGCCACACCCGCCGTGATGTTCTTGCGCTCGCGGCGCCGTACGCGCTGGGGTGCTTGTGCCATTGAAAATTCCTTGAAAGCTGGAAGTTGCCGCCCGCGGCTTACGCGGGCCGGGGCTTACTTCTTTTTACCGGCGATCGGCTTGGCCTTGCCCTTGCGGGTGCGCGCATTGGTGTGCGTGCGCTGGCCGCGGACCGGAAGGCCCTTGCGATGGCGAAGACCGCGATAGCAGGCGAGGTCCATCAAGCGCTTGATGTTCATCGCCGTCTGGCGGCGAAGATCGCCCTCGACGCTGTGATCGGCGTCGATCGACTCGCGGATCTGAAGCACTTCCTGGTCGGTCAGGTCCTGGACCCGCCGCTCCGGCGCGATGCTCAGCTTCTCGGTGATCTGCTTGGCCTTGGTCCGTCCAATGCCGTGGATGTAAGTCAGCGCGATCTCGACGCGCTTGTTGGTGGGGATGTTGACCCCGGCAATTCGTGCCATGCTTGCTACTTCTCCGTCTGCTCCACGGGCCGGCAGGCACGCCAGCCCATCTCGTCGCAATCACCCGTTTAAGGTCCCGCCCAAGCCTGCGCTTCGACGATGGCCCCATACAACGGAAAAACGGCGCGCGCACGAATGCGCCGCCGGTATGCCGGTGTCACGGGATGTGCGCCATCTATGGAGTGGGCGGTGGCGAGTCAAGTGCTGGACTTGGGCCCGCGAGCCGCTAAGCCCGGCGCCGACATGCGCCGCCTCACCGCCGACACTCCCGTTTCCGCCGATCTTCGCGGAGCGATCCTCGCCCTCGGCAATTTCGACGGCTTCCATCTTGGCCACCAGGCGGTCGTCGGCCGCGCCGTCCAGCGCGGCGCGCACGAGCGGCGCCCGGTCATCGTCGCCACGTTCGACCCCCATCCGGTCGCCTTTTTCAAGCCCGAGCTGCCTCCGTTCCGGCTGACCACGCTCGGCCAGCGTGAGGCGCTGTTTGCCCATGCCGGCGCCGATGCGATGCTGGTGTTCGAATTCGGCGCCGACCTCGCCGCGACCAGCGCGGAGGAATTCGTGGCCGGACTGCTGGCCGACCGGATCGGAGCGGCGGGGGTGGTGACCGGCGAGGATTTCACCTTCGGTCGCGGCCGCGGCGGCAATGCCGCCTTGCTCGGTGCGATCGGCGCCGACAACGGCATCGCCGCCGAGACCGTGGCCGCGGTCCTGCTCGATGGCGAGCGCGTCTCCTCTGGCCGGATCCGCGAGGCGCTGGTCGCCGGAATGCCGGAAACCGCGACCAGAATGCTGACCCGGCCGTTCGCCATCGCCGGAGAAGTCGTCCACGGCGACAAGCGTGGCCGCGAGCTGGGCTGGCCGACCGCCAACGTCACGATCGGCGATTACCAGCGGCCGGCCTATGGCATCTATGCCGTTCGCGTGACTCTCGACGACGGAAGCGAGCATATCGGAGTCGCAAGCCTCGGCGTCCGGCCGATGTTCTCGCCGCCCCAGGAGCTGCTCGAAGCCCATCTGTTCGATTTCGATGGCGACCTCTACGGGCGGACGATCGAGACCTCGCTGGTCGCTTACCTCCGGCCAGAGGCCGACTTCGCCAGCATCGACGAATTGAAGGCTCAGATGGCGCGCGACGCCGAAGCCGCACGCGCGATCCTGGCGTGAACCACCGGCTCAGGACCGCCGCCTTCGCGGTGGCTACGATCCTGCTCGCGCTCACGTTCTTCAACGCCAGCTGGCTCGCGCCCGAGCCGGTCGGCGCGTTGCGGCTGATCGCGCACCGCGGCGTCTCGCAGCAGTTCGCGCACGGCGACATCAAAGACGACGATTGCACTGCGCGGATGATCGAGACCCCCATCCACGACCGGCTGGAGAATACCGCGCGGTCGATCGAGGATGCGATCAATCAGGGCGCTGACATGGTTCAGGTCGACGTAGTGGTGACGAAGGATCGCAAGGTCGCGTTGTTCCACGACTGGACCCTCGACTGCCGCACGGAGGCCAGCGGACCAACTCGCGACAAGACGCTTGCCGAACTCCAGTCGCTCGACGCCGGGTTCGGCTACACCGCCGATGGCGGCAAGAGCTACCCGCTGCGCGGCCGGCGCAAATATCCGATCCCGAGCCTGGAGGAAGGCTTGCGGGCGTCGGGCGCGCGGCCCTTGCTGTTCAACTTCAAGAGCCGCGATCCCGGGGAAGCAGAAGTCCTCGCGGCGGCGCTGAAGGCGGCGGGGCGACGGGTCGAGGAAATCGGCGACGGGTTCAACGGCGTTCCCGCCCAGAGAGCGGTCATCGCTCGCCATTTTCCCAAGGCTTGGACCTGGGGCAAGGACAGCGTGATGGCCTGCACCAAGGGCTATGCGATCGGCGGCTGGTTCGGCCATGTTCCCAAGGCCTGCCGCAACGGGACGATGATGGTCCCGCTCAATTATCAGTGGGCTTTCCCCGGCTGGCCTGACCGGACGCTGGCGCGAATGAAGGCCGCCAATGCCCGGGTGATGATCGTCGCGCCGCGCGGTGTCGGTGCGCCGCCAGGGCTCGACCTGCCCGAGCAGCTCGGCGAGGTCCCTCGCAGCTTCAAGGGCTATTTGTGGGTCAGCGACATCTGGACGGTCGGACCGGCGCTCCGCCCCGCCCGCGACATCCGCAGCCCGGCACAGGTCGCGGCCAGCGAGTCCGCGCTCAAGCGGCGCCGGGAGCGGCTTTGACGGTTTGCATCTTCGGCCACCCCCGCTAAGGCCGCGCGCAATGTCCGAACAGCCCGATTACCGCTCGACGGTCTTCCTTCCGAAGACCGACTTTCCGATGAAGGCCGGCTTGCCCCAGAAGGAGCCGGGCATCCTCGCGCGCTGGGAATCCGACGGGCTTTACGAGCAGGTCCGCCAAAGCCGGGCGGGCCGCGAAAAGTTCATCCTCCACGACGGGCCGCCCTACGCCAACGGTGACATCCACATCGGCCATGCGCTCAACCACGTCCTCAAGGACATGGTGGTGCGCACCCAGACGCTGCTGGGCAAGGATTCGCCCTACGTTCCGGGCTGGGATTGCCACGGCCTGCCGATCGAATGGAAGGTCGAGGAGCAGTATCGCAAGAAGAAGCTCAACAAGGACGAGGTCCCGGTCAAGGAATTCCGCGCCGAATGCCGCGCCTATGCGGCGGCGTGGGTCGAGCGCCAGCGCGAGCAACTGAAGCGGCTCGGCATCGGCGGCCGCTGGGACAAGCCCTACCTCACCATGAATTTCTCCGCCGAAGCGACCATCGTCGCCGAGCTGATGAAGTTCGCGGAAAGCGGCCAGCTCTACCGCGGCGCCAAGCCGGTGATGTGGAGCCCGGTCGAGAAGACGGCGCTGGCCGAGGCCGAGATCGAATATGAGGACATCGTCTCGACCCAGATCGACGTGGCGTTCGAGATCGTTGATTCGCCCATCGAGGAATTAAAGGGTGCTTACGCGGTCGTCTGGACAACCACCCCGTGGACCATCCCGGTCAACCAGGGGATCGCCTATGGGCCGGACGTCACCTACCATCTGTATAGGGCCGAAGATGGCGGGCGCTATCTCGTTGCCGCAGACCTCGTCGAAGGCTTCCTGCTGCGCACCGGACTCGGCCCCCACGCCGAAGGGTTGACCGGAAAAGTCGATTTCGCCGAGCACGCGATCGGCAATTATCGCGGCTCCGACCTCGCTGGCACCGTAGCCCGCCACCCGATGCATCATCTTGGCGGCTTCTTCGCCAGTCCGCGCCCGTTCCTCCCCGGCGAGTTCGTCGACACCGAGACCGGCACCGGCCTGGTGCACATGGCGCCCGACCACGGTGAGGACGATTTCGAGCTGTGCAAGGCGAACGGCATCAGCCCGCAATTCGCGGTCGAGGGCGACGGCAAGTATCGCGCCGACTGGGCGTGGCTCGGCGGCCAGGGATCGGTCATCAACGCCAAGTTCAACGCCCCCGACGGCCCGATCTGCAGCGACTTGCGCGAGGCCGGCGCATTGCTCGCCGCATCCGCCGACTACAAGCACAGCTACCCGCACTCGTGGCGGTCGAAGGCCAAGGTCATCTACCGCTGCACGCCGCAATGGTTCGTGGCGATGGACAAGGAATTGCCCGCCGGCCACTGCGCCGGCTTCTTCCAGTCGCGCTGGGAGAATGAGGGCGGGAAAGTCGCGCCGATGCAAGAGACCGGCGCGACGCTGCGCCAACTCGCGCTCAACGCCATTTCCGCCACCCGCTTCGTCCCCGAAAAAGGCCGAAACCGCATCGGCGCAATGGTCGAGGGCCGTCCCGACTGGGTGCTGAGCCGCCAGCGCGCCTGGGGCGTGCCGATCGCCTTGTTCGTCGACCGCAAGACCGGCGAACCGTTGGTCGATCCCGAGGTCAATGCGCGGATCGTCGCGGCCGTCCGAGCCGAGGGCGTCGATGCATGGGACGAAGCGCGGACCCAGGACTATCTCGGCTCCGCCTACGACGTCGCCGACTACGAGATGGTGCGCGACATTCTCGATGTGTGGTTCGACAGCGGCTGCACTCACGCCTTCGTGCTGGAAAGCGGCGAGTGGCCGGAGTTGAGCTGGCCTGCGGACCTTTACCTCGAAGGGTCCGACCAGCACCGCGGCTGGTTCCAGTCGTCGCTTTTGGAAAGCTGCGGAACTCGCGGCCGCGCGCCCTACAAGGCGGTGCTGACCCACGGGTTCACGATGGACGCCAAGGGCATGAAAATGTCCAAGAGCGTCGGCAACACGGTCGATCCGCTGAAAGTGATGGAAACCTACGGCGCGGACATCATCCGGCTGTGGGCGCTGTCGGTCGATTTCACCGAAGACCACCGCATCGGCGACGAGATATTGAAGGGCGTCGCCGACCAGTACCGCAAGCTGCGCAATACCTTCCGCTATTTGCTCGGCGCGCTCGACGGGTTCGGCGACGAGGAGCGTATCGGCGTCGAGCAAATGCCCGAACTGGAACGCTACATGCTGTCGCTATTGGTGAAGCTCGACGAGCGGATGCGGCGCGCGGTCGAGGATTTCGACTTCAACGACTACACCCGCGCGTTGAGCGATTTCTGCAACGAGGATCTGTCTGCCTTTTACTTCGATATCCGCAAGGACTGCCTCTATTGCGACGCGCCTTCGGACCCGAAGCGCCGCTCGTACCGCACCGTCCTCGACACCCTGTTCCACGCCCTCATCCGCTACGCCGCCCCGGTGCTGGTGTTCACCAGCGAAGAGGTATGGGCCACGCGCTATCCCGAGGGCGGCAGCGTGCACTTGCTGGAATGGCCTGAAATTCCCTCGGCGAGCGCGTCCGCCAGCGGGTGGGACGAGCTTCGTGCCTTGCGCACGCAGGTCACCGAAGCGATCGAGCCGTTGCGGCGCGACAAGGTGATTGGCTCAAGCCTCGAGGCGGAGGTGGTCGCGCCAGTGGCCGCCGATCCCGCCTTTCTCGCCGAGCTGTTCATCACCTCGACAGTCACGCCCGGCGAAACGCTGGCCGTGACCAAGACCGCCAACCACAAGTGCGGCCGCTGCTGGCGGCATCTGCCGGAGGTCGCCGACGACGGCGGCCTGTGCGGGCGCTGCGAGGGGGTGGTGAATGGCTAGCCGCACCGCCGCGTGGGTCACCGCTCTGGCCTTCTTCATCGCCGACCAGGTCAGCAAGTGGATCGTCATCGGCCCGCTCGCCCTGAAGGAGCGCTATCAGATCGAGCTTCTGCCGATCTTCAACCTGACGTGGACCGAGAATCGCGGGATCAGCCTCGGCCTCGGCCAGGCAGAGACCGACCTTCAGCGATGGCTGTTGGTTGCCGGGACCGCCGCGGTCGCGGCACTGGTCGGCTTCTGGATCACCCGGGAGAAGGCGCGCGGCGACCAATTGGCTTTGGCGCTGGTGCTCGGCGGAGCGCTTGGCAACATCGTCGACCGCGTCCGCTTCGGTTACGTCGTCGACTTCCTCGACCTGCATTTCGGCGACTTCCGTCCGTTTTTGGTCTTTAATGTCGCGGACGCCGCAATTAGCATCGGCGTCGTAGTCCTGTTATTGCGCGCGCTTCTGGTCCGTCCCGAGGCCAAGGAAGAAAGTACCGAACATGTCTAAGGCCCTTACCGCCCTCATCATCCTGCCGGCGATCGGCTTGAGCGGGTGTCAGCTGTTCCAGAACAAGCAGGCGCCGCTCGATGAATTCGCGGTGGCCCGCAACGCCCCGCTGGTCATCCCGCCGGATTACACGCTGACCCCGCCGGTCGCCGGGACCGTGTCGAGCACCGCCGAAACCGCCCAGCAGCAGGCGATCGAGGCCTTGTTCGGCGGGCCCAGCCCGCGCTCGCAGACCGAGACCATCCTGCTTCAGGAGGCCGGCCGCGACCGCGCCCCGGTCGGCGCCCGCTCGGTCGCCGGAGACCCGGCCACCCGCGTTGTCGACAAGGGCAATGTCACCCGTGCGATCCTGGTCGCGCCGGAGACGCAGTCGCCCGACGCCTCCGCATCGCCGCCGCAATAAGCGGAAAAAAAGGCCCACGCTGATGGCATCGGAATCGCTCTCCTCGCGCCTCGCCGAGCTGGAATCGGTGCTCGACCGCGCCCGCCGCCGTTTTGAAGAAGGGCTGCGGATCGTCGAAGAGGCCCATTCGACCTTTGCTGACCTGCAGCAGGCGCTGCTCGGGTCGCCCGCCTCGCTGTCCCCTGAGGAGAGCGAGGAAGCGGCATCCAAATTGCTGTCGAGCCTGAAGGCGAGCGGCGCCGACATGCCCGCGACCCTGTGCGGCGGCCGCCTCGCGGTCGACCCCGTCCAGCGGCTGATCCGGGTCGACGGCCACCCGATCGGAATCACCGAGATGGAATATCGGGTGCTCGAGCTGCTCGCCTTCGCGCGCAACAACGTCGTCACCCGGACGATGCTGCTGAAGCACCTATATCGCCGTGCCGACGACCAGCCGCAGCCCAAGATCATCGACGTATTCATCTCGAAGCTGCGCAAGAAGCTGCGCCTCGCCAGCGACGGGCAGGAGTTCGTCGAAACCATCCCGCAGCGCGGCTGGATCCTGCGCGACGTCGATGGGGACGGCAAGCCGGCGTCCTAGGCGCTCACCATTCGTTAAGCGCGGCCTGCTAGCGTCGCCGCCATGATTCATTTCCTGCCCGATTACGAAACAGCCGCCACGGCGCCCCATTCGGCCGCCGCGTCGCGCGCCGGCGGCCTGGCCCGGGCGCTGGCAGTGGTCGAGGAACTCGCCGGCGAGGCGCCGGGGGTCACGCAGTCGCAACTCGCCGCCCGCCTCGCGCTGGCCGATGCTGGCGGCCTGCTCGATCAGCTATCCGAGCGCGCGGTCGCCGCATCGGCAGCCGGGCTGGAGGCCATCGCCGTGCTGGCCGAGGCCGGCGGCAATGCCAATCCTGCGGCGGCACGGCTGCTTGCCGACACCATTCGCGACGCGCTCGACGAGATGGGCGCCCAACTCAGCCTCTAGCGATTCAGGCCGGGCCCCTGGCCTTGGGCGTCGCCGGGTCCGCGCCCCATTCCGACCAGCTCCCGTCGTACAGCTTGTGGCCGCGCCCGCCGAGCCGCCGAGCCGCGAAGATCAGCGAATTGGCCGTAACGCCTGACCCACAGGTGGCGATGAACGGCTCGGCCGGGTCGACGCCCGCCGCCGCGAACTCGGCCGCCAGCGCGCTTTCCGACTTCAACGTCCCGTCGTCGCGGTAAAGCGACGCGTAAGGCAGGTTCCTGGCGCCCGGAATATGGCCCGCTTCGAGCCCCGGGCGCGGCTCGGCTTCGCTGCCCTCGAACCGCGCCCTTCCGCGCGCATCGACGAGCGGCAGGCCGGCGCCAGCGATCAGCAGGGCCTTGTCGACGACCTCGCCGCTTCGCTCCTGGGCCGCGAACCGTGCCTTGCGCGGCCTCGCCTCGCCGCTCTCCAGCGGACGGCCCTCGCGAGTCCATTTCTGCAGACCGCCGTCGAGGATCGCGACCTGTTCGGCGCCATAATGGCGCAGCATGAACCAGCCGCGAGCCGCAGTCCGGTACGGCGAATTGTCGTAAACGACGATCCGCTCGCCGCTGCCGACGCCCAGCGCCGACATCGCCGCCGCGAACGTCTGCGCGCCGGGAAGCATGTGCGGCAAAGGCTGCGCCCGGTCGGCGACGGTATCGATATCGAGGAAACGCGCGCCTGGGATGTGGGCAGCGCGGAACTCCGCTTGCGCGTCGCGTCCGTCGGCGGGCATGAAGAAGGTGCAGTCGACGATCGCCAGATCGTCAGCGCCGAGTTGCTGCGCCAGCCACTCCGTCGTCACCAGATCGTCCATCGCCCGATCCTAGCCGCACCGTCGAAGCTTGTCGAAGGGCCGTCTTTCGGTGTTAAGCACGGCCCATGGAAACCACCCATCTCGGCAAGTCCAGCGCACTGCCCGCTTCGCCCGCTGAGGCCGCGCTCGATTATGTGCCCAACCCGCGGGCTGGCGAGCTTTACCTGGTGCGCTTCGCCGCGCCGGAATTCACGTCCTTGTGCCCGGTCACCGGCCAGCCCGACTTTGCCCATCTGGTAATCGACTATGCGCCCGGCGCGACCATCGTCGAATCGAAGAGCCTCAAGCTGTTCCTCTCGAGCTTCCGCAATCATTGCGGGTTCCACGAAGACGTCACCGTCGGCATCGGCCGGCGGCTGGCCGACGAGATGAAGCCGACATGGCTTCGAATCGGTGGCTATTGGTACCCGCGCGGGGGCATTCCGATCGACGTTTTCTGGCAGTCGGGTGAGCCGCCCGCCGGCCTGTGGCTGCCTGACCAGGGCGTCGCCCCCTACCGCGGCCGCGGCTAGCTAGGCTTAGCGCGGCGCGGCTTCGACCTCGCCGCCCCGATCGGGTCCAGCAAGCGGCACCCCCGCCTGACTTCGGGTGCGCGCGTAAAGCCAGGCGAGCGAGGCCGAGAACAGCAGAATCGCCAAGGGCACCGCCCACCATTGCTCCTCGATCACTGCCAGCACGTTGGCGCTATCCTCGGCACCCGCACGCTCGGCCCCGGCGACGATGGCGGCGAACGCCACGCCCATCAGGCTTTCGCCGACGATAAGGCCGGTCGCCATCAATGTCCCGATGCGCTCGGCAAAGGCCGGGTTGGGCTGGCGCTCCGCCCAGCGGTTGTAGAGCCAGCCGATCAGCGCTCCGATGGGCACCAGCAGCGTCAGCTCCATCGGCAGATAGATACCAAGGCCCACCGCCAGCGCCGGAAGGCTGTATTTCGCGGTGTTGCGGCGGAGCAGCTCGTCGACCAGGATCACGACCGCGCCGATCGCTACGCCGGTCCGGATCAGCCCCCAATCAAGGTTCCCGCCAAGCACGCCCTGAGCGATGGTCGAGATCAGCGCCGCCTGGGGCGCGGCAAGCGCGTCCTCGCCCGCGCCAGGCGCGCCGGCAAAACCGAAAGCGGTGTTGAGGAGATCGAGGATCGGCGGGATGACCAGCGACCCGAAGATCACTCCAAGCACCAGCGCAACCTGCTGCCGCCAGGGGGTGGCGCCGACCAGCTGGCCGGTCTTCAGGTCCTGCAGATTGTCGTTGGAGATGGTGGCGATGCCGAAAATGATGGCGGTGACGAACAGGGCGAAGGCAACGAGCGCCTGGGTGGCGTCCTCGTCGACAGCGCCGTAGATCGCGGCCAGCACGAGCGAGATCCCGAGCACCGACAGGATTCCGACTCCCGAGACCGGGCTGTTCGACGCCCCGATGAGGCCGGCCATGTAACCGGTGACGGAGGCGATCACGACCCCGACGACAAGGATGTAGGCGAGCGACAGCACGACCGTCAGGGTCGGGTCGGCGGCGATCGGGCCGCTCTGCGCGAAACCGTAGAGCAGCAGGCCGATCGGGATCATGGACAACAGGATGGTGCCGCCGACGATGCCGATCGGAAGGTCGCGTTCGGTCAGCGCCATTTCCTCGCCCAACCCGCGCGCCTTGCTCGCCGCGAGCGCGGAACGGATTCCCCGCACGATCGGCCCGAGGATCTTGAGCAGGGTCCAGATGGCGGCGATTCCGATCACCCCGGCGCCGATGATCCGCGCCTTCAGGCGGAAGGTGGTGCCGACCAATGTCTCGAGATCGCCGCCCGCCGCGGCGACCAGCGCCGGGTCGGTCGACCACGTCGGCACGATCCACGCCCAGCTGATAAGCACGCCGACGATCATCGCGATACCGACCGCCATGCCGACCAAATGGCCGACGCCGATCAGCGCCATCGAAAAATTGCCGGCAACGGCGGTCGCTGCCGGACCAGCGCGAAACGCGTGGCTTGCTGTTTCGGCGACCAGCTTCATCTTGCCGAGGATGAAGAAGCCGGCCGAGACCAGGCTGCTGGCGATGATCGCGTTGAGCCCGCGCCGGTTTTCCTCGGCGCCGCCGACACCCGCACCGACCTTGAGCACTTCGGCCGCCGCGACCCCTTCCGGATACGGCAGGTCGGATCCGGTAACCAGGGCCCGCCGCAGCGGGACCGAATACATCACCCCCAATATGCCGCCGATGGCGATGATCGCGACCGATAGCCAATAGGGGAAGCCGGTCCACCAGCCGATCATGACCAGGCCGGGAAGGACGAATATGATCGCGCTCAGCGTGCCCGCCGCCGAGGCGATGGTCTGGACGATATTGTTCTCCTGGATGGTCGAATCGCGGTAGAATTTGAGGATCGCCATGGAAATCACGGCGGCAGGGATCGAGGTCGCGAAGGTGATCCCCAGCTTGAGTCCGAGATAGACGTTGGCGGCCGTGAACAGCACCGTCAGCAAGGCGCCGAGCAGGATTCCGCGGAGGGTCAGCTCGCGCAGCGGCGACGTGGCGGATGCAGCCATGATCAGTTCTTCTTGTCGAGCTTGTGGTTGCGGTTGGGCGGAATGACCAGCTCGCCCTCCCGGACGAAGACGATGGTCCGTCCGTAGCGGTCCAGGCTGAGCCCGTTCGGACCGATGCTAAGCGGAGTGGTGGCCAGATTCGGTCCGTTGGACGCGCCTTGGCTCTTCTCGACGCTCAGCAGAATCCGCTCGCCCTCAAGCCGCCAGCGACCTTCGGCGGTCTCCGACACCGCGCCATAATCGAGCGCGTAGGCGAAGCGGCCATCGGGCTCGAGCTCGATCGCCGCGGCGAGCTCCATCTGGTTGCCGATATAAAAGCCGGGCAGCGCAGCCGGGTCGGCGAGCGCCAGCAAAAGCGAAAGGATCATTCGATGGTTACTCCGGGCGGGACTGGGCTCGAGTGGCGGCGGATGACCTTCCAGCGGCCGCCCTGGCGCACCCACACGTCGGTCAGCAACACGCGCTCGTCGATCGGATGGCCCATGAAGCGAACCTTCCATCGCGCATCGACGGTGGCGACGATGGTCTCGTCGCAGGCGATCGAATCGATCACCCGCACCTCTAAGTTGGCGATGTCCATTTTCTGCAAGGCGACCAGCCATTCCTCGAGGCCGACCCCGACCGTCCCGGTCGAGCGAATTCCGACCAGCTTGAAGCCGGGGTGAATAAGCGCGCGCAGCGCCGCCTCGTCCTTGGCGAACAGCGCGTCGCGCCATGCCCGTTCGAGTTCTTCGATCGGCGGCCGGTCAGCGGCCACGGATCAGCCCGCCGAATATGCCGCGAAGCAGTTGGTTGCCGATCTGGCGGCCAACCGAAGAGGCGATTGAGCGGCCCGCCGACTGCATCATCTT
>DASTDT010000022.1:0-3250 GCA_035710225.1 Sphingomicrobium sp. | reverse complement strand
CCCCGGCGGCTCCAGCGGATGGTCGCCCAGACCCGGGCAATGACCATCGTCACCACCCGCACCGAGGCGGAGGCGCTGCTGCTCGAGGCGCAGCTGATCAAGCGCTATCGCCCACCCTACAACGTCCTCCTGCGCGACGACAAAAGCTTCCCGTTCATCCTGCTTCGTGAAGATCATCCGTTTCCGCAGGTCCGCAAGCACCGCGGCGCGCGGCGCACCAAGGGCCAATATTACGGCCCGTTCGCGAGCGCCGGCTCGGTTACCTCTACGCTCAACGCGCTGCAGAAGCTGTTCCTGTTGCGAAGCTGCTCCGACAGCTTCTTCGCCAACCGCCGGCGGCCGTGCCTGCTTCATCAGATCCGCCGCTGCTCGGCGCCCTGTGTCGGCCGCATTAGCGAGCCGGACTACGCCGAGCTGGTAGAAGACGCCAAGCTGTTCCTCGCCGGCAAGTCGACCGGGGTCCAGGCGCGGCTCGGCAAGCAGATGGCCGAGGCGGCTGAGCGGCGCGACTTCGAGCTTGCCGCCGTCTACCGCGACCGCCTCCGGGCGCTGACCTACGTCCAGGGCTCGCAGACAGTTCATGCCGAGGGACTCGGGGAAGGCGATATCTTCGCGCTCGCCCGCAAGGCCGGGCAGATGTGCATCCAGGCCTTCTTCATTCGCGGCGGCCAGAATTGGGGGCACCGCAGCTTTTTCCCGGCGCACACCGCCGACGTCCCGGAAGAAGAGGTGCTGGCGGACTTCCTGATGCAATTCTACGAGGAGGTGCCGCCGCCGCGCCGGATCCTTGTCGACCGCGAGCTGGGCGAAGCCGCGCTAATCGCAGAGGCCCTGTCGGACAGGGCCGAGCGAAAGGTCGAGCTGGAGCGACCGGTGCGCGGCGCCCGGCGTAAGCTGGTCGAGCAGGCGCGGCGTAATGCCGAAGAAGCGCTCGAGCGCCGAATGGCCGAGAGTACGACCCAGGACAAATTGCTTCGTGAGCTGGCCGAAACGTTCGAGCTGCCCGAGCCGCCGACGCGGATCGAAGTCTATGACAACAGCCACATCATGGGCACCAATGCGACCGGCGCGATGATCGTCGCCGGGCCCGAGGGCTTCCGCAAGAACAGCTACCGCAAGTTCAACATCAAGTCGGCGATCACCCCTGGCGATGATTTCGGGATGATGCGCGAAGTGCTGGAGCGGCGCTTCGTTCGGCTAGGCAAGGACGATCCGGATCGCGCCGGCGGGGACTGGCCGGACCTCGTCCTCATCGACGGCGGCAGGGGACAGCTCAACGCGGCGCTTGCGATCCTGGAGGAGCAGGGCATCGACGACGTGCCGGTGGTCGGCGTGGCGAAGGGACCGCACCACGGGCGAGAGGGGCGCGAGGTCTTCCATCTTCCCGGCGGGCGGGAAATCACCTTGCCGCCCAACTCGCCCTTGCTGTTCTACCTCCAGCGGCTGCGCGACGAGGCGCACCGCTTCGCCATTGGCACCCATCGGGCCAAGCGCAGCAAGAGCCTGACCACCTCGACGCTGGACGAGGTCCCTGGAATCGGCCCCAATCGCAAGCGCGCCCTGCTGATGCACTTCGGGACGGCGCGGGCAGTGAAGGGCGCCGCGCTCGATGATCTTGAGCGCGCACCGGGGATCAGCAGTGCGATGGCCCGCCTGATCTACGACTACTTCCATCCCCGCGGTTGACCGGCGGTGCGGATCGAAACGCGCGCGATCGTGATTGCCCTGCGGGTCCACGGCGAACATGGTGCAATCGTCCGGCTGATGACTCCAGACCACGGTCTTCAGCCGTGCTACGTTCGCGGAGCGCGCGGACGGCGGCTTCGTCCGGTGCTGATGGCCGGCAACCAGGTCCAGGCGGCAATCGCCTCCCGCACCGATTCCCAACTCGCCCAAGGCGTAATCGAGCTTCTTCATAGCCGCGGGCCGCTGCTCGCCGAGCCGCTCCCCGCCGCAGCGATCGACTGGGCCTGCGCGCTGACCGCGACCGCGCTTCCCGAAGGTCAGTCCTACACCCGTCTATACGACGCCCTCGACGGGCTGCTCGCGGCGATCGAGGCCGCTCCGGCGGCGAGCGGCTGGGGGGCCGCCTTGGTTCGCTATGAACTATTGCTCTTGGCGGAACTCGGCTTCGGCCTCGACCTTGCCTCATGTGCCGTCAGCGGCCGGACGCAAGATCTCGTCGCGGTCAGCCCGCGGTCTGGCCAGGCGGTGGGAGCGGAGGAGGCGGAGCCCTACGCCGGCCGGCTGCTGGCATTACCGCCGTTCCTTCGCAGTGGCGATCAGGATGCCGGCTGGCATGAAATCCTCGATGGCCTCGCCCTGACTGGCCATTTCCTGGCCCGCGATATCCTCGTCGAGCGCTCCCGCCCGATCGCCGAGTCACGCGCCCGCCTGATCGATCGCTTGCGCCGCGCCGCCGGCTTCGCCTAGCCTGACGGCGATGTCCGACGCCCTGGCCATGCTGTTCCCCCATGTCGCCAGGACCGGCACGATGGTCGTCCGTGTGGCCGTCTCATTCCTCGCCGAGCAAAGCTCGCCGGCGAGCGGGCGCTGGTTCTGGTCCTATCATGTGCGGATCGAGAATGACGGCGACCAGCCGATGCAGTTGCTGTCACGCCATTGGATCATCCGCGATAGCCGTGGCGTAGTCAGTGAAGTGCGCGGAGAGGGCGTGGTCGGGGAGATGCCGCTGATCATGCCGGGCGCAAGCTTCGATTATGTTTCGGGCTGCCCGCTCGCTACTCCCACCGGGGCGATGGAAGGCAGCTACCGAATGGTCGGCGAAGACGGCGGGACGGTCGATATCGCCATCCCGGCTTTCCCGCTGCTCAGCGCGGTGTGAGGGCAGGCAACCGAATCGCAGATGACGGGTTATCTTAGTTCCATAATGGTGATAGCGTTCCGCTCTCGCTTAGAGGAGGCGTCGATGTTCAAGCGCTTTATTGCTGGTTCCGCATTCGTCCTCGCGGTTGGAGGATTTTCGTCTGCCGCGGTTGCTCAACAATGGATGCCGGGGTCGGAAATCGTGGGCCAGTCGGCCCAGGTTCAGACCAATGGTGTCACCAACACCGTTTACTTCGACCAGGGCGGCGCGGCACGCATCGTTTCCCCCAATGGTAATGTCGTCAATGCGACGTGGACCGCAACGGGCGGTCAGCTTTGCCTGAATGCCGGTAGCGGTGCCGAGTGCTGGCCCTACACCCAGGCGTTCCAGGCCGGTCAAACCGTGACCTTGGTGAGCAGTTGC
>DASTDT010000021.1:0-27953 GCA_035710225.1 Sphingomicrobium sp. | reverse complement strand
TCGCCCCGTCCCCACAGCACGCCGATGCCGGTCGGGCCGTAGAGCTTGTGCCCGGAAAAAGCATAGAAATCGCAGCCGATGCCGGCGACGTCGACCGGCAGCCGCGGCGCCGCCTGACAGCCGTCGAGCAGCAGCCTGGCGCCGACCTTGTGCGCGATCCCCGCCGCGCGCCTGGCGTCGAGCACGGAGCCGAGCACGTTGGAGACATGGGCGAAGGCAAGGAATGCATGATCCTCGCCCGCCATCGCTTCAGCGGCGTCGAGGTCGATCTCGCCGCGCGCGGTCAACGGAACGGCGTCGACCTGGTAACCCGCGAGCTGCCAGGGCACAATGTTGCTGTGATGCTCGAGCACGCTCAGGAGCACGCGGTTGCGGCCATGGCGCCGGGCGCATTGCGCGACGAGGTTGATCGACTCGGTCGCGCCGCGGGTGAAGATCGTCTCGTCCGCCTTGCCGCCGATCAGTTCCGCCGCGGCGCTTCGTGCCGCCTCGAAGCTCCGGGTCATCGTCGCCGAGCGCTCGTAGACCCCGCGGTGGACCGTCGCATAATCGCGGCCATAGGCATTAGCGATCGCGTCGATCACCGCCTGCGGCTTTTGCGCGGTCGCCGCGCTGTCGAGATAGTGCCAGCCGGCAATCGCCGGGAACTGGTCGCGCACGTCGAGCGCGGGGTCGAGGCTTACCGGCGCGTTCACCCCGTCACCTCGTGCAAGGCGCGCCGAGCGGCCACGGCGATGTCGCTGTCCGGCCCGAGCGAATCCCACAGGCCGCCGATGAAGCCTTCGAGCAGCAGCGCCTTGGCCAGTCCCGGCGGGAGCCCGCGCGCGGCGGCATAGAACAACTGGTTGGGATCGAGCTCGCCGACGGTCGCGCCGTGCGCGCACTTCACGTCGTCGGCGTAGATTTCCAGCTCGGGCTTGGCGTTGGCGGTCGCGCCGCGTTCCAGCAGCATCGCTTTCACCGATTGCGCGGCGTCGCTTTTCTGCGCCCCGCGCGCGACCGCGATCTTGCCTTGATAACTTCCGGTGGCCTTGCCGCCGAGCACGCTTCGAACCGTCTGGCGGCTGGTCGCATTGGGCATTGCGTGGCGCAGGTTGGTGACGATCTCGAGCGTCGATTCGCCGCCGCCGATCATCGCCGCGTCGAGCTCGAACGCCGCACCGTCGCCAAGAGTCACGTCGATTTCGATGCGCCCGTAGCGCGCCGCCGTTGCAAGCGCGAACAACTGCACAGAAGCGCCCGCGCCGAGTACCATTTCGACCCGCCGGACATCGACCGCGGCGCCGCTCGGAAGCCAGATTTGCTGCAGACTTTGCTGCGCAGCAATTTCGATCCGCTCGGGCGGCGCGAGGTCGCTCCACACCGCTTCCAGCGCCTCGATATCGGCGTAGCGAAAGGCCTCCATCTTGCGGGTCGGAAGCGCGCTCACGCAAGCACCTCCGTATAGCCTTCGCGCTCGAGCTCATGCGCCAGTTCCGGCCCGCCCGAACGGACGATCCGGCCCTTGCTGAGCACGTGCACGCGGTCCGGCTTCACATAGTCGAGAAGCCGCTGGTAATGGGTGATGAGGAGAACCGATTTGTCCGGCGCGCGCATGATCGCATTGATGCCCGCGCCGACGCTTTTCAGGGCATCGATGTCGAGCCCGGAATCGGTCTCGTCGAGGATTGCAAGCTTGGGGTCCATGATGCCCATCTGGACCATCTCGGCGCGCTTCTTCTCGCCGCCCGAAAAGCCGACGTTGACCGGCCGCTTGAGCATTTCCGCGTCCATGCCCAGAAGCGCCGCCTGCTCGCGCGCCAGCTTGATGAACGCGGCGCCCGAAAGCTCGGCCTCGCCGCGCGCGCGCTTTTGCGCGTTGAGGCTTTCGCGCAGGAACTGGAGGTAGGACACGCCGGGGATTTCGACCGGATACTGGAAGCCCAGAAAGAGCCCGGCGGTGGCGCGCTCGTGCGGCTCCATCGCCAGGAGGTCGCGGCCGTCGAACGTGACCGATCCCGCGCTGACCTCATAGCCCGGCCGGCCGCCGAGCGTGTAGGCTAGGGTCGACTTGCCCGACCCGTTGGGACCCATGATCGCGTGGATCTCGCCCGCGGGAACGACGAGGTCGAGGCCGTCGATGATCGGCTTGTCGGCGACGGTCGCGTGAAGGTTGGTGATCTCAAGCACGTTAACCGACGCTCCCTTCAAGCGAAATTCCAAGCAGCTTCTGCGCCTCGACCGCGAACTCCATCGGCAACTGCTTGAGTACCTCCCGGGCGAAGCCGTTGACGATCAGCGCGACCGCGCTTTCCGCGTCGAGCCCGCGCTGCATGGCGTAGAACAACTGGTCCTCGCTGATCTTGCTGGTGGTCGCTTCGTGCTCGATCGTCGCGGTCGGGTTCTTGACCTCGATATAGGGCACGGTGTGGGCGCCGCAGTCGGACCCGAGCAGCAGCGAATCGCACTGCGTGAAATTGCGCACCCCATCCGCCTTGGGCAGCACTTTCACCAGCCCGCGATAGGTGTTGTTGCTGCGCCCGGCGCTGATGCCCTTGCTGACGATGGTCGAGCGCGAGCGCGGGCCGATGTGGACCATCTTGGTGCCGGTGTCGGCCTGCTGGCGGTTGTTGGTCAGCGCGATCGAATAGAATTCGCCGACGCTGTCCGCGCCTTTCAATATGCAGCTCGGATATTTCCAGGTGATCGCGCTTCCGGTCTCGACCTGGGTCCACGACACCTTGGACCGATCGCCGCTGCACAAAGCGCGCTTGGTGACGAAGTTGAAGATCCCGCCCTTGCCCTCGGCGTCGCCAGGATACCAGTTCTGGACGGTCGAGTATTTCACCTCGGCGTCTTCATGCGCGAAGATCTCGACCACCGCGGCGTGAAGCTGGTTCTCGTCGCGCATCGGCGCGGTGCAGCCTTCGAGGTAGCTGACGTAGCTGCCCTTTTCGGCGACGATCAGGGTCCGCTCGAACTGGCCGGTGTTCTGCGCATTGATGCGGAAATAGGTGCTTAGCTCCATCGGGCAGCGCACGCCCTCGGGAATGTAGACGAAGGTGCCGTCGGAGAAGACCGCGCTGTTCAAACAGGCGAAGTAATTGTCGCGCTGCGGAACGACGCTGCCGAGGTATTTGCGGATGAGCTCGGGATATTCCTTCACCGCCTCGCTGATCGACAGGAAGATGACCCCGGCGCGAAGCAGCTCCTCGCGGAAGGTAGTCGCGACGGAAACGCTGTCGAACACCGCGTCGACCGCAACCTTGCGCGCGCCTTCGACCCCAGCGAGCACCTTCTGCTCCTCGATCGGGATGCCCAGCTTCTCGTAGGTGCGGCGGATTTCGGGATCGAGCTCGTCGAGGCTGGCGAGCGTCGGCTTGGCCTTGGGCTCGGCGTAATAATAAGCGTCCTGATAATCGATCGGCGGGATGGTCAGCTTGGCCCAGTCGACCTCTTCCATCGTCAGCCACGCGCGGAACGCCTTCAGCCGCCATTCCAGCAGCCATTCCGGCTCGCCTTTCTTGGCGCTGATGAACCGCACCGTGCCCTCGTTCAGGCCCTTGGGCGCGAACTCCTGCTCGATGTCGGACACGAAGCCCCATTCGTAATCCTTGGCCAGCGCCTCGCGCGCCTGAGCATTGGGGAGGGGGAGTTGGTCGTTCACTGGGCGAGCTCCGTCAGGGACACCGCGCCCAATGCGCCGCGGACCTTGGCGCCGACGATCCCCATGTGCGGCTTCAAGCGGCAATGCGCATCGAGCGCGCAGTCCGAGATTTCCTCCGAGCCCTTGCACTGGGTCAGAGCGATCGGACCCTCGACCGCCTCGACGATGTCCGCGAGGCTGATGTCGGCCGCCGGGCGGGCCAGGGCATAGCCGCCGCCGGCGCCGCGCTGGCCGGTCAGCAGGCCGTGGCGAGACAAGGTCTGCATCAGCTTCTGCGCGGTGGGGAGGGGGACTCCGGTCTCTTCGCTAAGCTCGGTCGCCGACAGGCGCGCGTCGCCGCCGCGGCGCGCGGCCGCGGTCATCATCACGACCGCATAGTCGGCAAGATGGGTGAGGCGCATTTTCTAATCGGAGCTTTCTACTCCGATTTAGTCGGATCGGTCCCGAATTACAACCTTCAGGCCTTGGTCGCGGCCACCCAAGCGTTCACATTTTCCTCGAGGATGTCGAGCGGCACCGGGCCGCTTTTCAAAACCACGTCGTGGAACGCCTTGATGTCGAACTTGTCGCCGAGCGCGGCGCGGGACTTTTCGCGAAGCTCCATGATCTTCAGCTTGCCGATCATGTAGGCGGTCGCCTGGCCCGGGAAGACGACGTAGCGCTCGACCTGGCTGACGATGTCGCCCTTGGCGTTCGGAGTGTTGGCCAAGAACCAGTCGATCGCCTGCTGGCGGGTCCAGCGCTTGGCGTGGATTCCGGTGTCGACCACCAGCCGGCCAGCGCGCAGGATCTCCATGCTCAAGCGGCCGAAGTCGGCCATCGGGTCGGTATAGAAGCCCATGTCCTTGGCCAGCTCTTCCGAATAGAGGCCCCAGCCTTCCGAAAAGGCGGTCACTCCGCCGAACCGGCGGAACGGCGGGACCTGGCCCAGCTGGGTCTGGATCGACAACTGGAGATGGTGGCCGGGGATGCCTTCGTGGAAGGCGAGCGCCTCAAGTTCGTTGAGGCTCATCGCTTTCAGGTCGTAGAGATTGACGTAATAGACACCCGGCCGCGATCCGTCGGGCGCGGGGCGCTGGTAGAAGGCCTTGCCCGCGCTCTTCTCGCGGAACGGTTCGACCGGCTTCACCGTCAGCGGGTCCTTTGGCAGGGTGGCGAAATATTCCGGCAGCTTGGCCTGCATCGCCTTCAGTGCCGCATCCGTTCGGGTGAGATAGTCCTCGCGCGTTTTCGGAAAGAATTTCGGATCGGTGCGGGCGTGCTCGAAGAATTGCTGGAGCGTACCCTGGAAACCGACTTTCTTCATGATCGCCGACATCTCGTCCTGGATGCGCTTGGTCTCGCGCAGGCCGATGTCATGGATCTGGTCGGCGGTGAGATCCGTCGTCGTGTAATTGGCGAGCAGCGCATTGTAGAGCGCGGCGCCCTCAGGGAAGCGCCAGATGCCGTCGTCTTTGCCGGCGATACTCTGTTGACGGGCCATCTCAGCACGCAGCCGGCGATAGGCCGGGACGGCGCTTCCCTTCCACGCGGCCGCGGCGTCGCCGATCAGCTTGGCCTTGTCGGCCTGCGGCAGGTCGAGCTTGGCGACCTTGCCGTTGAAGTCGTCGAGGATCGGGTTCTTGGCGCTGGCCTTGAGTAGATTGTCGATATCGGTGAGGACGTAGGGATAGACCCACTTGGGCGGCATTACGCCCTTGTCGGCGCGTTCCCTGGAAATCCCGACCAGCTGGTCGAGCGCCGGGCCGACCCGCAGGATGCGCGAGACATAGGCCTCGGCCTGCGCCTTGTCGGCGATGCTGTGGATGTTGATCAGGAAGGCCGGAATGTCGCTCTGCGCGCCATTCATCTGGTCGAAGACGTAGCCGTAATGGCGGTAGGGGAACAGGATCGCGCTGCGCTTGGCGATGCGATCGAACAGGCGCACCGACAGCGCATCCTGGGGCGATAGCGTCGCCGGATCATATAGTGCCCGCAACGTCCGCGCCGTCGCCTGAAGCCGTGCCTGCGCCGCCACCGACGACTCGTCGCTATTGTCGCTCCACAGCCCGTAGTCCTCGTCGCGGATCCCGCGATAGGCTTTGCCCTCGGGCGAATATTCGAGATTGGCCTTGTCATAGGCTTCGAACAGGGCAGCGAGCTGGGCGTTCTTGTCGGGCGCCACGGCGACCGTCGGCGGCGAGGTCTGGGCGACGGCCAAAGCGGGGAGCGCGGCGGCAAGCAGCAAAGCGGTTCGAAGCATCGTCATTCCTTTTGGCGAGGTGCGTATCCGCCAGCCTTGCAGATTGCGCGCGGGCGGCTCAAGTGCCGGAACGTAGCAATTCGACGAACGGGGGCCATGCAAGTCTATCCGCTGCTTCGGCCGCTGTTCTTCCGCCTTCCGGCGGAGACCGCGCATCGACTGACGATCGCCGCGCTGCAACGCGCGCCACGCCGCCGGCCGCCGGCCTTTCCAAGCTCGCTCACCACCAGCGTCGCCGGTCTCGGCTTTCCTTCGCCGGTCGGGCTCGCCGCCGGCTTCGACAAGGACGCCCAAGTGACCGAGGCGATGCTGGGCCTCGGCTTCGGCTTTGTCGAGGTCGGCACGCTGACCCCGTTGCCGCAGGCCGGAAATCCGCGCCCGCGGCTGTTCCGGCTGGCGCAGGACCACGCCGTCATCAACCGCATGGGCTTCAACAATTCGGGGCAGGCGCAAGCGGCACTCCGGCTTGCGCGCCGCGACCGAAGCCTAGGCGTGGTCGGCGTGAACATCGGCGCCAACAAGGACAGTGCTGACCGAATCGCCGATTACGCCGAGGGGGTCCGGCGAATGGCGCCGCTGGCCGACTATCTGGCGGTCAACATCTCCTCGCCGAACACGCCGGGTCTGCGCGATCTCCAGGCCGGCGGCGAGCTGGTCGAGCTGCTTGCGGCCGTCAACGACGCGCGCGTTCCCGGCGGTCCACCAGTGTTCCTGAAGGTGGCGCCGGACCTCGGCAGCGGCGATCACGAGCGGATTGCGCGCGCCGCGCGCGACCATCGAATCGACGCGCTGATTGTCGCCAACACCACCGTCTCGCGGCCCTCGCTGATCTCCGCCCAGGCCGGCGAAAGCGGCGGCCTGTCGGGCGCTCCGCTGGCCCCGCTCGCGCTCGATCAATTGCGCCGCTTCCGCGCCATTCTCGGCTCCGATCTGCCGCTGATCTCCGCCGGCGGAATCGCCAGTGCCGACGACGCCTGGGCCCGCATCCGCGCAGGGGCGAGCCTCGTCCAGCTCTACACCGCGCTCGTCTATCATGGCCCCGGCCTCGCGTGCCGGATCGCGGAAGGGCTCGCCGATCATCTCGCACGGGGCGGCTATGCGTCGATCGCCCAGGCGGTCGGCAGCGAAGCGGCCTAGTCGCCGACCAGCACGACCCCTTCGCGGCGTGGGTCGAAGCCACCGTCGATTCGGCCGCCCTCGCGGATCATCACGCCATGCACGCCGCTGTCCTCGCCCTGGCCGGGCTTGAGGTCGACCCCGCGCGCCTTGAGGCCGGCGATCAGCGCCGGGGGGAACTTGTCTACCTCGCCTTGGAAGCGCCCGCCGCGCGCGACCAAATTGGGCAGTGCGAGCGCCTGCTGCATTGGCAGCTCCCAGTCGACCGCGGCGATCAGCGACTTGCCGACGAACGCCAGGATGGCGTTGCCGCCAGCGCTTCCGATCGCCCCGGCGAAGCGCCCGTTGCTGTCGATCAGGATCAACGGGGTCATCGACGAGCGCGGCCTTTTGCCGGGCCCGACCGCATTGGCCGCCGGCCGGCCGTCTTCGCCCCTCGGGTCGAACGAGAAGTCGGTCAGCTGATTGTTGAGGAACATGCCGTCGACCATCCGGCCGCTGCCGAAGATCGATTCCACTGTCGCCGTCACCGACACGACATCCCCCGCCGAATCGCCGACGATGAAATGGGTGGTTCCGATGGGCTCTCGAGTGCCGTCGCGGGCAGCGACCGGCGCGCCGGCCGGAACGCCGGCAGCGGGCGTCGGCATCGCTGCCCTACCGATCAGCCTGGCGCGCGAATCGAGATATGCCGGATCGAGCAGTCCATCGACTGGAACCCGGACGAACGCCGGGTCGCCGACATAAAGGTCGCGGTCGGCGTACATCAGCCGGCTCGCCTCGGCGAACAGGAACCAGGCCTGGGGGTCGCCCGGGCCGCGCGAGGCGATGTCCGTGCGCTCGGTCAGGCCAAGCAGCATCAGCGTCGCCACCCCGCTCGATGGCGGCGGCGGCACGCACGCCACATAGACCCGCCACGGCCGACACAGCGCCTCGCGGCGGAGCGCTCGATAGCCGGCGAGGTCGGCCATGGTCATGCTCCCGCCGAGCGGGCCGGCGCGGGTCCGCGCCACGATCCGGGCCGCCGTCTCGCCGGCATACATTGCCGCGATTCCGTCGCGGCCGAGGCGGGCGAGGAACTCGGCGTAGGCCGGGTTGCGAAGCCGGTCTCCGGCTTTGACCATCGCTCCGCCTGGCCCTTGCGCGAAATAGGCGCGGACGTCGGGCGTCGCGTTCTGCGGGAACTTGCCGGCGACCATCCGCGCCAGCCGCGGGCTGACGATGAACCCGTCGGCCGCCGTGCGCTGCGCCGCACTGACCAGGCTGGCCCACGGGAGGTGGCCGTGGTCCGAGTGGGCGAGCTGGAGCGCGGCCAGCACGCCCGGAACTCCGGTGGCACGCCCGCTGACCACCGCTTCGCCGAAGTCGAGCGGCTTGCCGTCGGAGCCGAGGAACATCGAGGCGGTCGCCTGAGCCGGCGCAGTCTCGCGGCCGTCGTAGATGCTGACCCGCCGGCTCGTGCTGTCGTAATGGGTAATGAAAGCACCGCCGCCGAGGCCGCTCGACTGCGGCTCGACCAGGCTCAGCATCGCCTCGACCGCGATCGCCGCGTCGACTGCGCTTCCGCCGCGGCGAAGCACCTCCATCCCCGCTTCGGCGGCAAGCGGATTGGCGGCGACCACGAACGGCTTGTGCGCCGGGGGCGCGGGGGCAACGGTCGCGCAGGCGGCCAAGACGATTGGCGCGAACAGGCCGGTGAGGCGGCGGAGGAGTGTCATGCGGCTGGCTTAGGCGGCGGGCGACGAGCCTGTCCACATCCGCGCCGCTGGAAAGCCGGCGTCAACCTGCTTAACAGCCGTTGCTCGTAAACAGCGCCCTCGGGGAGGGCGAGGCAAGAGGATCGGCCGTGGCCCGCACCCAGCTCGAGAAATTTCCCAACCTCGTGACGATGTTCCTGACCCGCGCCCGCGAGCAGGGCGACAAGCCGTTCCTGTGGGCCAAGACCGACGGGACATGGCGGGCGACCAGCTGGAACGAGGCGGCGCGGCAAGTGGCGGCGCTTGCGGCGAGCCTCCAGCGGATCGGCCTCAAGTCCGGCGACCGGGTGATGCTGGTGAGCGAGAACCGGCCGGAATGGCTGATCGCCGACCTCGGCATCATGGCCGCCGGCTGCGTCACCGTTCCGACCTATTCGACCAACACAACGCGCGACCACCAGCACATCCTCGCCAACAGCGGCGCCTCGGCGGTGATCGTCTCGACCCAGAAGCTGGCCAAGCCGCTGCTCCCCGCCGTGCTGTTCGAATCCAATTGCCGCCACGTCATCTCGATCGACGAGGTGCTCGCCGGCCAGTCGTCGGAGATCGCCCAATTCCATGTCTGGAAGGACCTGGTGTCGGGGCCAGCCGACGTCGGCGCGCTCGAGCAGCGGATGCAACAGGTCGGGCGCCAGGACCTGGCGTGCCTGATCTACACCAGCGGCACCGGCGGCGCTCCGCGCGGGGTGATGCAGCACCACGGCATGATCCTCCACAATTGCGAGGCGTGCGTCGACGTCATCGCCAATGACTTCGGCTGGGACGAGGAGGTGTTCCTGTCGTTCCTGCCCGCCAGCCACGCCTATGAGCATAGCGGCGGACAGCACTTCCCGACCTCGCTGGGCGGCCAGATCTATTACGCCGAAAGCCTCGAGAAGCTCGCCGCCAATATCGAGGAAGTGCGCCCGACGATCATGGTCGTCGTTCCCCGGCTGTTCGAAATGCTCCGCGCGCGGATGCTGAAAGCGATCGAAAAGGAGGGTGGGGTGGCCGCCTATCTGCTCCGGCGCGCGCTTCAGATCGAGACTCGACGCTATCACGGCAAGTCGGCCGCCTGGGACCTGCCGATGGACGGAATCCTGTCGCTGACCCTGCGCAAGAAAGTGCGGGCGCGGTTCGGCGGGCGGACCAAGGCGATGGTCTCGGGCGGCGCTCCGCTCAATCCCGATGTCGGCCTGTTCTTCCAGGCGATGGGGATCACTCTGCTTCAGGGCTACGGCCAGACCGAGGCGGGGCCGGTGATCAGCTGCAACCGCCCCAAGGCCGGCATTCGGATGGAAACGGTCGGGCCGCCGCTGCTCAATACCGAGGTGCGAATTGCCGAGGACGGCGAGATCATGGTTCGCGGCGAGAACGTCATGCAAGGCTATTGGCAGAACGAGGCGGAGTCACAGCGCGTCCTGAAAGACGGCTGGCTGGCGACCGGCGACATCGGCCATCTCGACGACAAGGGCCGGATCGTCATTACCGACCGCAAGAAAGACCTCATCGTCAACGACAAGGGGGACAATGTCTCGCCGCAGCGGGTCGAGGGGATGCTGACTCTGCAACCCGAAATCCTCCAGGCGATGGCTTATGGCGACCGCCACCCCTATCTCGTCGCCCTGCTCGTCCCCGATCCCGAATATGCCAAGGATGCGGACGCGATGAAGCAGCTCGGGGCGGCGGTCGATCGAGTCAACAAGGAGCTGAGCGTGATCGAAAAGGTGCGCCGCTTCATCCTCGCCGACGAGCCGTTCAGCGTCGAGAACGAGATGCTCACGCCGTCGCTCAAGATCCGCCGGCACGTCATCCGCAAAGTCTACGGCGAGCGCCTCGACGCGCTCTATAAAAAGTAGGGTTTAAGGCGCCGAGCGATAGGGCACGAAATCGCCGAGCGCGCAGCTTCCGACCGTCATTCCGCTGGTCATGTCGGTAACCGTCGCAATGTCGCCGCGGCACAGCTGCGGTCCGACGTTGCGGGTCACGAGCGCATAGCTCTGGTCGCCCATGCCGTTGCACGCGCCGAGCGTGGTGTTGACGTAGGTGGTGTTGCCGTCGCGGAACAGGATCGTCGTGTCGTCGATCTTTTCCATGTCGCGCGTGCGGTGGAGCGGAAGACATTTTTCGGCTCGCCCGGCTGTCTTGCCGGCAAGCGCGCGCTCGTAGGTCGCCTGGGCGCGGTCGCTGCGCGCCGGAATGTCGCCGGCCGTCTCGCACCCCGCAACGAGGGTCGCGGCCAGCCCGATCAGAAGGATTCGCATCTTCGGTCTCCTCGCCCCCGACTATAACGCACGAGCGGCCGAAACGCTTAGCCGAATTTGTCCTTGAGCGTCCTTAGCCGCGCGAACTCGGCGACATCGCCGGCCCGGACGAACGGGTTGGTCGCCTTTTCCTCGGCGACGGTCGTCGGCAAGGTGATCGCGCCGCGCTCGCGCATCTCGCCAACCGCCTCCAGCCGTTCCGCTATGGCGCGGTTGCCGGGCTCGACGTGCGCGGCGAAGCGCGCATTGGCCAGCGTATATTCGTGCCCGCAGTAGATTCGGACGTCGTCGGGCAGCGACGCGATGCGCTGCATGTTGGAATGCATCTGCTCGGCCGTTCCTTCGAACAGCCGTCCGCAGCCCATGGCGAACATCGTATCGCCGACGAAGATCATCCGCTCTTGCTCGAAATAATAAGCGATATGGCCAGCAGTATGAGCAGGGATGTCCCAGATCACCGCCTCCGCGCCGGCGACGGTCACGCGGTCCCCCTCGGCAACGATGCGGTCGACCTCACTGACCCGCTGCGCTTCCGCCGGTGCGGTGATGACGCAGCCGGTGGCCGCCTTGATACCGGCATTGCCGCCGGTGTGGTCGGGATGCCAGTGGGTGTTGAGCACTTGGCGCAATTGCAGCTCGTCCGCAGCGACAGCGTCCAGCACAGGCTTGGCGACGGAAGGGTCGACCGCTGCGACCTCGCCACTGTCGGTGTTGCTGATCAGCCAGACATAATTGTCGTTGAGGACCGGTACGGCGCTGACGGTCAGGCGTCCCATCACCATTCGCCCGTGTTGGCCATCGACGCCCATGGCTCGGCCGGCGGAAGCGCCGCGCCCTTCTGGAGCAGCTCGATGGAAATCCCGTCTGGCGATCTGACGAACGCCATGTGGCCGTCGCGGGGCGGGCGGTTGATGGTCACGCCCGCAGCCATCAGCCGCTCGCACAAGCCGTAAATGTCATCGACCCGATAGGCGAGGTGGCCGAAATTGCGCCCGCCTTCATAGCGCTCGGCCGCGCCGTCCTCGGGCGGCCAATTGTAGGTCAGTTCGACCTCGGCCTGCTCTCCGGGTACGCCGAGGAAAATCAGGGTGAAGCGTCCGGCTTCATTTTCCATCCGCCGCCGCTCCTCGAGCCCCAGCAGCGTGAAGAAGGCGACCGTCGCGTCGGGATCGTTCACCCGCAGCATGGCATGGAGAAACTGCATGGCGGGCCCCTCAGCGCCCGGCCGGCGTTGCGGTCGCCGGCTGGGCAAGCAGGTCGAGCGCCTTCTTCGCGGCAGTGCCTCCCGGACCGGCGGGCTCGGCGGCGACCGCCCGCTGCCACAGGCCGCGCGCCTTTGCCTCGTCGCCGCCGAGCTGCGCGATATGACCGGCCTCGAACAGGATGTCGGCCGAATTCGGCGCCAGAGTCATGGCCTTGGCGATCGCCGCCTCGGCAGCCTTGAGGTTGTTCTCGCGGACCGCCAGCGCCGCCGAGAAATACCAGGCAAACGGGTCCTCGCCGGCCGATTTCAACGCTTCGTCCGTCTTTGAACGCGCGGTCTTGACGTCGTTCTGTGCTTCCGCCGCGCGGGCCCGGTCGAGCAGCGCCAGCCCGCGCTGGTCGGCCAGCAGTCCGGTCCCCGCCAGCGCCTTGTCGAGCGCAAGCGCGGCTTTTGACGGCTCGCCCGCCGCGATCCACATGTTGCCGGCCGCCGCGAGCATCCGGTCGCTTGCGGGGTCGCCAGGCTTCGAGCGGCCGGCGGCGGTTTCGAACCCGACCGCCGCCTCGGCGAAGCGCCCCGCCCGTTGCGCACCCAGCGCGTGGCAGATGGCTGCCTGGGCGGTCGCCGCCGAAGGGCAATCCGCTGCGACAAGGGCGGCGGCGATCAGCAGGATCATCGGATCTTCTCGGCCATGGTCAGGATGGTGCGGATGATGGTCTCGATCTCATGCGGCTTGGACAGCCGGTGGTCGCCCCATTTGACGATGTTGAGCTGGACATCGCCTGAATGGAGATCCTCCAGCGTCTTGAACGCCACGCCGACCGGCACTTCCTCGTCCTTGTCGCCGTGGATCAGCCGCACCGGGCAGGCGATCTCGATCGGCTTGTAGATCAGCCGCATCGCCTCGCCCGATTTCCAGAAATCGCGGTGGGTGACCTGCGGTTCGGGACCATAAGGCGTCGCCTTCTCAAGCTTGCCTTCGTTCCAGATCACCTCCTTCTCCTCCGGAGTGAAACCCCAGTCGGTGAAGTTGGGCGCAGCGGCGATGCCGACCACGCCCTTGACCCGATCGGGCCGCTTCAAGGCGCAATGGAGCGCCAGCCAGCCGCCCATCGATGACCCGATCACCAGAAGCGGGCCCTCGGTCAGCATGTCGATTGCGCTTAGAACCTCGTCGAGCCAGCGGTCGAGAGTCCCGGCGCTGAATTCGCCGCCGCTCGATCCGGTACCCGAATAATCCAGACGCAGGCAGGCCAGGCCAGCGGCGCCGGCAAAGCGGTCGATGTCGATGGCCTTGGTGCCGTCCATGTCGGATGCGTACCCGGGCAGGAACAACAGGGTCGGTCCAGTCACTTCGGGATGCTTGTCGCGCAACCGGTAGGCGATTCGGCGACCGTCGCCGGGGTCGAAATAGGACAAGGACGGCGGTTCGATATTTTCGAGCGGGTTCATGGCGCGGCGCACTAGCAAGACCCGCCCGCCGCCGCCAGCCGCGCCCGACCCGGCGCCGTTCACAAATTTCTTACCCTTGGCGGGTAAACAGGGGGGTCGAAACGAGGGTGTCGCGTATGCAATGGGGGGTGATCGCCGGCATGAGCGGGATTGCGGCGGTGACGGCGGTGGCCGTCAGCGGCCCCGAAGTCCGTCGCTATGCCATTCCCGAATCCGTCGCTCGCGAGCGGCTCGCCGCCGCCCCCTTGCCCGAAACCTTGCTCGGAATGGCCGGCCACAGGTCGGTATTGATCCGCGAGGACGGCGCCTTGGTGTGGAACCTCGGCGGTCCCGACAATCGCAGCGTCGGCCGGGTCACGCTGGAGGGTGAGGGCGCGTCGACCAACGTCACCGTCAGCTTCGACCTGTCCGACACGGCGCTCGGCGATTCGCCGCTGTCGAAGACCCGGCTGACCCGGTCGATGGCCGAATCAATGTTCGCCGAACATGTCGATTCCGTGCTCAGTGGGCGACCATTCGACGCACAGCGCTCGATGATGGTCACGGCCCAGGAGATCCAGTCCAACCCCGAGGTCATGCGCGAATATGGCCAGGCGCTCGGCGACCAGTTCAACGAGGTCGCCAACGTGATCAACGAGACTTCGGAATATTCGAGCTTCCCGCCGCGCCAGCCGGACGGCCGCGACGCGGTCGAGCCGAACCGCGAAAGCTACCAACCGACAACCATCCTTTGAGCCATTGAGGAGTGTTCGAGATGCGTAAATTGACGATCCTCGCGGCTGCCGCCGCGCTCGCCGTCTCGGCCTGCACCGAGAGCAGCGAGACCTATGCGATCGGCGCCAGCCAGGCGTGGTCCAAGCTGTCGGGCGCAAGCTACGCGATCGGCACCTACGGCATGCCGATGGGGCTCAAGAGCGTCGACGTTCGGCCCACGTTCGAAAGCTTCCCGGGTGAGCGCACCGCTTATTGGAAGTTCATGCGCAACGGCACGGAGCTTGGCCGGATCAACCTGGTGGTCGAGGGCGACGACACGTCGAGCACGGTCAGCATGAGCTACGCCAAGGGCAATGTCTCGGGTGAGGATGCCAAGCTCGAGCCGCTGCTCCGCCAATATGCCCGCCACTTGTTCGTCGAGGCGGTCGACGCGGAGATCGAGGGCCGCCCGCGCGAGGAGGGGATGAAGAGCATGGCCGACATGCAAAGCATGACCCAGACATCAGGCCAGATGATGAACGAGACGTTCGGCTCGATGAGCAAGCGCAGGGCCGAAAGCCGGGAGCAGCTGAGGCAAGTCCAGGGTGAGGTCGCGGTGCAGACCGCCCAGCATACGAGCACCCGGCCGACCACCAGCCTGCGCAGCTATTAGGAGGCGAGGATGCGTTTCGCACTCTTATCGACGATTGCCCTGGCGCTGGCCGGCTGCGGCGGAGCCGAGGAAACCTACCAGGTTCCGGTCAGCGACGCCTGGTCGAAGGTTTCCGGCGCGGCCTATGCCGCCGCGGGCTTCGGAGTTCCGTCGGGCCTGCTCGGGGCCGACGTTCGCGCAAGCTTCGAAAGCTTTCCGGGCGAGCGCACCGGCTATTGGAAATTCACGCGGGCAGGCAAGGAGCTCGGTCGGCTCAACGTAAAGGTCGACGGCGACGCCGAATCGAGTTCGGTCAGCTACAACTATGCCAAAGGCGATGTGGCCTCGGCCGACCAACAGGCGGAAAAGCTGGTCCGGCAATACGCCCAGCCGCTGATCGTCGAGGCGATCGATTCGACCATCGAAGGCCGCGCGCGCGACGAGCAGATGAAGCGCCATGCCGACGCGCAAAGCACGACCGCGATGATGGGCCAGCTGTTCAACGACGTCGACAAGTCGATGCAGGGCGCCGTCGCCCGCTTCGACGAGCAGGAGCGCGACCGCAAGCGCCGCAGCGCCAACGAGGCGGTCCGCAAGGCCCAGACCAACGCTGCCAAGCCGATGGTCAGCCTCGGCGGACGCTGATCGGAAGGATGAGGAACATGCGCATGATGCGTTATCCGGCCCTCGCGGCCCTTGCCCTTGCACTCGCCGGATGCGGCGGGACCAAGGAAACCTATGCCGTTCCGGTCGGCGACACTTTCGCGAAGCTGTCCAGCGCGGGCTATGCGGCGGGCGGCTACGCCCTTCCCGGCGTGCTGTCGGGCATGGACGTCAAGGTCGCGTTCCAGTCGTTTTCGGACCGTACAGCCAACTGGAAGTTCACCCACAAGGGCAAGGAGCTGGCGCGGATCGAGGCGGCCGTCGAGGGCGATTCCGAGTCGAGCACGGTCAGCTATCAATATGTCGAGGGCGAGGCCGCCGGGGAATTCCCCAAGCTCGCCTCCGCGGTCGACGCGTTCAGCCGCAAGCTTCTGCTCGAGGGCATGGATGCCCAGCTCGAAGGCCGGCCGATGGACGAGGCCAAGAAGGCGGACGCCAACGCCCAGATGGCCCGGGCGATGATCGGCGACATGATGCAGGGCGCCGCCAAGGCGATGGAAGTCAGCGACGAGCAGCGCGCCACCTGGGACCGGCAGGACCGCGAACATGAAGAGCGGGTCGCCCGCGCCCACGACGAGCGGGTCCGCGAATATTCGAACCGCGCGACCCAGCCCAGCATGCAGCTCAGCCGCTAGGCCGGCGGCGCTTTCGAGGCGACGTCAGCCTAGTCGAGGAAGTCCTCGAGCGCGGCTTCGAACGCGGCCGGCTGGTCCTGGACGATGAAGTGATAGCTGTTCCGGACCGGCACCAGCTTGGCCGCCGGAAGCTTGGCATAGGCATCGCCGTAGATCTTCGCTGCCTGGGCCGCGCTGAGCAGGCGGTCATCCTGCGGGTAGAGCATCGTTACCGGCGCCGCGATCTTCCCCAGCTCGGGCGTAAGATCGGTGGTCATGACGTCGAACATTGCCTGGGCGACGACCCGCAGGTCCGACGCTTTCGCGCCGAACGCCATCAGGCAGGCGCCCTCGGCGCTGTTGGTCATATTGCCGACCGGCTTGGCCGGAGCGGCCTGGCCCGCGAGGCAGTCGGGCCGCGCACTGAAGTCGGGTTTCGCCGCAGCGTTGCTGAGCAGCATGGAGCGCATCCGCTCCGCCTGCGGCGCAATCGCCGAAACGCTGTGCGCTCCGAACAGTGGGCCGATGAACGGAAGCGCATCGACCACTAGCACGCGCCCCGCCGCGCCCGGGTTCCTGGCGGCGATCATCAGCGCCGTCAGTCCGCCCATCGAGTGGCCGACGAGCGCCGGCCGGTCGAGCTTGGCGGCATAAGCGGCGAGCTCCGTCACGAACGGGTCGAGCACCGGTCCGCTGGCATTCGCTCCGGCCGGCTCGCCGAAGCCGCGCAACTGGACCAGATGGACTCGATAGCGGCGTTTCAGCTTGCCGGCGGACGCCGCGAATATGTCGCGGGTGCTCGACAGGCCCGGGATCATGATCACGTCCGGCCCGCTGCCGAAGGTGACGACGCTGAATCGCGTCGGCTGCCCGGCGATGGCGGTGGTGGCGGCTGCGTCGGCCGAAGCGCTTGCAGGCAAGCAGAGGGCGCTCGTGGCAATCGCCGCGGCGATCAGTCTGGCGGTCATGACATCATCCTTTCGGGTTGAAGATCTGCTCGATCGTCAATTCGAAGATATCGGCGATTCGGAAGGCGAGCGGCAGCGAGGGATCGTATTTGCCGGTCTCGATGGCATTCACGCTCTGACGCGACACCTGCAGCCGATCGGCAAGATCCTGCTGGCTCCAGTCGCGCTCCGCCCGGAGCACCTTGAGGCGATTGTTCATTCCCGCCCCCAGCGCCCGCAGTGGGCGATTCCGAGGCCGAGCGCGAACACCGGCACCGCCATCCACGACGGTGCGTGCGGGACCAGATCGAACTGCTCGAAGAAGCCCCAGATGGTCGCCAGGGTGAGCAAAGTGCCCAGCCCGAACAGCGAGGAGCGCACATAGCGGTGGCGCAGATATTCGTCCGTTTCCTCGACGATCAGCCGGGCCATCGCCGCGACCATCATCAGCACCCCGATCGACGGCGCCAACGCCACCAGGAACGCGCCTGCAGTCGGCAGTGACAGTTCGTCGTGGGCCCAGATCGCTCCGAACAGGCCGACGACATAGACCGCGCTGGCGGCGAGCATGCGGCGATTGTAGCGGCCCATCGCCTCCGAGAAATTGCCGAGGCTGCGGGCGCGGCTCTCCCCGGCGCGGACGATCATCACGGTGAAAACCGCAACCATCACCACAATCAGGATTCCGCCGATCCAGCCCAGATCGAAGGTGATCGCGGCGGCGATGGCCACCGCCAGCGCCACCATCTCCGCGGCCACCACCAGCCACAGCTTGCGCTTGTCCGTGTCGGCCGCAGCGGGCGCCATGTTCGGTTCGCCGTTCATCGCGCCATCCCGCTGCAGCTCTTGCTGCCGCTCGAGCTTACGATCGCCGCTGCCAGCAAGCCGTAGAAGCCGATTTCGAACGCTTCCTCGCTGATAAGGCCGGTAGCAGCGGCGATGGCGTAAAGGATCATTGCGGCGGCGATGGCGAGACACTGATGAACCGTCTTCATCGTCAAACTCCCTTTTCATCTTGTAAAGGGTGTTTGACATCGAGTTCAGCTTTAGTCAAGCGTCATTTACACAATGTCATGCGTCCTTGATTACCGGTCCTGCTTGAAGCCATCGCCCCCGCGCTCTAGTGGCGATGGCCATGTCCGAGATGTTCAAGATTTCGCTCCCCGACGGGTCGGTTCGCGAGGTGCCCGAGGGGTCGACCCCGGCCGATGTCGCCGCCGCGATCGGCCCCGGCCTGGCCAAGGCGGCGCTGGCCGCCCGGGTCGACGGCGAGCTTCGCGACCTCA
Source organism: Sphingomicrobium sp. (assembly GCA_035710225.1). Taxonomy (GTDB): domain Bacteria; phylum Pseudomonadota; class Alphaproteobacteria; order Sphingomonadales; family Sphingomonadaceae; genus Sphingomicrobium. The sequence goes on along the minus strand of DASTDT010000021.1, from coordinate 9,438 downwards.
ACCGCCCGTTCGAGGGCGACAGCGCGCTGGCGCTGGTCACTTCGCGCGACGAAAAGGACGCGCTCGAGCTCGTCCGTCACGACTTCGCCCATGTCCTCGCCGAGGCGGTCCAGAACATCTTCCCCGGGACCCAGATCACCTTCGGTCCGGCGACCGATGACGGCTTCTATTACGACTTCGCACCGCCGCCCGGCCGCGGCCCGTTCACCGACGAGGACCTGCCCCTCATCGAGGAGGAGATGCGCCGGGTCATCGCGTCCGACAAGCCGCTGGTGCGCCAGGTGTGGGACCGCGAACGGGTCCGCCAGTTCTTCATCGACCATGGCGAAAGCTTCAAGGCCGAGTGGGTGATGGAGCTGCCCGCCGACGAGCCGATCACGATGTACAAGACCGGCCACGGCGAAGCCGACTGGATCGACCTGTGCCGCGGGCCGCACCTCGCCTCGACCGGCAAGCTCGATCCGCGCGCCTTCAAGCTGACCCGCGTGTCGGGCGCCTATTGGCGCGGCGACCAGGCCAATCCGATGCTGAGCCGGATCTACGGCACCGCCTGGCTCAACAAGAAGCAGCTCGACGAGCATCTCGTCCGGCTCGAGGAGGCGGGCAAGCGCGACCACCGCAAGATCGGCCAGGAGATGGACCTGTTCCACCTCCAGGCCGAGGCGCACGGAAGCGTGTTCTGGCATCCCAACGGCTATCTGCTGTGGCGGCAACTCGAGGCCTATATCCGCCGCCGTCTCGATTCGGCCGGCTATGTCGAGGTCAAGACTCCGCAGCTGATGGACTCGCGTCAGTGGGAAAAGAGCGGCCACTGGGGCAAGTACCGGGAGAACATGTTCGTCGTCCCCGACGAGGTGCCCAACACAGAGGAAGAAGGCCCCGTCATCTCCGGCGAGGGGGACTGGATGGCCCTCAAGCCGATGAACTGCCCCGCGCACGTGCTGGTCTTCAAGCAGGGCATCACCAGCTACAAGGAGCTGCCGATCCGCATGGCAGAGTTCGGCTGCTGCCACCGCAACGAGCCGCACGGCGCGCTCCACGGAATCATGCGGGTCCGCCAGTTCACCCAGGACGACGCCCACATCTTTTGCCGCGAGGACCAGATCGTGGGGGAGGTACAGCGCTTCTGCGACTTGCTCGACAGCGTCTACAAGGATCTCGGCTTCGACCAATATGCGATCAAGCTGGCGCTTCGCCCCGACCAGCGCTTCGGCAGCGACGCGATGTGGGACCAGGCCGAGGCCGAGCTTCGCGAGGCGGTCGTTGCGTCAGGCCGTGCGACCGACCAATATGGCTGGGAAGAGCTGCCCGGCGAGGGCGCCTTTTATGCGCCCAAGCTCGAATTCCATCTGACCGATGCCATCGGCCGCACCTGGCAGGTCGGCACCATCCAGTCCGACCGCGTGCTGCCCGACCGGCTCGACGCCACCTATGTCGGCGAGGATGGCGAAAAGCACCGGCCGATCATGCTCCACCGCGCCATCCTCGGCACGTTCGAGCGGTTCATCGGCATCCTCATCGAGCATCACGCCGGCCGGTTCCCGCTGTGGCTCGCGCCGCGCCAGGCGGTGGTGGCGACGATCGTCAGCGATGCCGACGACTATGCCCGCGAGGTGGTTGCCCAACTCCAGGCCGCCGGGCTACGCGCGGAACACGACCTCAGAAATGAGAAGATCAACTACAAAGTGCGCGAGCACAGCCTCGCCAAGGTCCCGCTTCTGCTCGTCGTCGGCAAGCGCGAGGCCGAGGAGGGCACCGTTGCCGTCCGCCGCCTTGGCAGCGACGAGCATCAGAAGGTGATGAGCCTCGACGACGCGATCGCCGTGTTCGGCGCTGAAGCGGTGCCGCCCGACCTGCGTTGAATGACGCCGCATCGCCACAGCGGACGGGAAAAATGGCGCGCCTCTCCGGCGGCGGCCTTTCCTTGCCTGGAGGAAGCGCCTAACTGCGCGATGACCAACGACTCAAGAGGAGAGTAGCTCATACCACCGCCTTATCCGCGCCGACCGCAGACGCCGCCGCAGTTCACCGGCCCACGCTACAACCAGTTCATCCAGGCCCCGAAAGTTCGGGTGATCGACGAGAACGGCGAGAACCTGGGCGTCATGCTGACCCGCGAAGCCTTCGAGCAAGCCCAGGAAGTCGGCCTCGACCTGGTCGAGATCAGCCCGGGCGCCGATCCGCCAGTCGCCAAGTTCCTCGATATCGGCCGTCACAAGTACGAAGCCCAGAAGAAGGCCAACGAGCAGCGCAAGAAGCAGAAGACGCAGGAGATCAAGGAGATCAAGATGCGTCCCAACATCGACGACCATGACTACGACACCAAGATGAAGAAGGTCGTCGAGTTCCTCGAGGAGGGGGACAAGGTCAAGCTGACGATGCGCTTCCGAGGCCGCGAAATGGCGCACGGTCAGCTCGGTATGGCGGTCCTCCAGCGCGCGTCCGAGCAGGTCGCCGGGATCGCCAAGATCGAGGCCCATCCGCGAATGGAAGGCCGCCAGATGCTGATGGTGCTCGCGCCCAAATAGCCTGACGCTACGGAAAGCCGCCGTTTCTCGCCCACTGTTGCATTTCTGTCGCAAGGCGGCGCGATTTGCGTGTCGCCCGACGCGTTCGCTTCCTTGCGCCCGCGCTCTGCATTAGCCTCGTCCGATTACGCCCGGCCTGCCCAAGGCCGGCGATAATGGAGGGGTAGAAATGCGCAAATCGCCTTGGCTGCTGTCGGCGGCAATCATCACCTTGTCGGTCCCCGCCTACGCGCAGGACACCACCGACCAGCCTTCGACCCCGGCCGAGGCCCCGGTCGAGGCGGCCAGCGTCGATACCGCGGCACAGCAAGCGGAAGGCACCGACGACGACACCATCGTCATTACCGCCACTCGCCGTAACCAGGCGCTCAGCGACGTGCCGATGGCGGTTTCCGCGGTGACTGCGCAGCAGCTCGAGAACACCGGCGCCAGCGACATCCGCCAGATGCAGCAGGTCAGCCCCTCGCTGCTGGTCTCCTCGACCCAGTCCGAAGGCGGCGCCTCGACCGCCCGAATCCGCGGCGTCGGCACCGTCGGCGACAACCCCGGCCTCGAAAGCTCGGTCGGCGTGTTCATTGACGGCGTCTACCGCAGCCGCGTCGGCTCCGGTCTGACCGAGCTGGGCCCGATCGACCGGGTTGAAGTGCTGCGCGGTCCGCAGGGCACCCTGTTCGGCCGCAATACGTCGGCCGGCCTGATCCACGTCATCACCGCCAAGCCGCGCTTCACGCCGGAAATCTCCGGTGAGACGACGATCGGCAATTACGACCTTCGCCGGTTCGAGCTCAGCGCTACCGGCCCGATCACCGACTCGCTCGCCGCCCGAATCGACGGCGTCATGATGAAGCGCGACGGCTTCCTCGAGGACATCATTTCCGGCCGCGACGTCAACGACCGCGACCGCTGGCTGCTGCGCGGCCAGTTGCTGTACCAGCCGGACGACAATTTCTCGGTGCGCGTGATCGGCGACTACTCGAAGCGCGACGAGGAATGCTGCGCGGCGCCCTATCTTCCGGTGTTCGACTCGGTCGGCGACGGCAGCGGCGGCTTCACCACCGCCCCCTCGACCTTCGCCCCGATCTTGACGGGCATCGGTGGGATCATCCCCGACGACACATACGACCGCGATGTCGTCATCTCCGACGGGCGCAGCTATCGCGGCGACGTCAAGGACTGGGGCCTGTCAGCCGAAGCCACCTACGACTTTGGCCCGGCCGAGCTGACCAGCATCACCGCCTACCGGTACAACAACCTCATCCGCGGCACCGACATCGACTTCTCGAACCTCGATTTCGCCTATCGCCCGGACGACGGCACCGCCTTCAACCGCTTCAAGACCTTCAGCCAGGAACTGCGTCTCCAGGGCACGACCTTCGGCGACCGGCTCGACTGGCTGGTCGGCGGCTATTACGCCAACGAGAAGCTGCGCAGCCGGGATTCGCTGCGCTACGGCCGCGACTACGACAGCCTGTCGAGCTGCCTTGCCGCATCGACCTTCGCGGTGCTCACCGCCCAGCCCGGCCTGATCACGCCGGCGGATGGCGACACCTGCTTCAACAGCGCGATTGCCCAAGGCGTGCGTGATGCGCCGGTGGTCGGCCTGGTTGCCCAGTACAACGCCGCCGTCGCGGCGCTGAACTTCCCGCTGGCCACCGCCTTGGCGACCCAGATCACCGCGCTCGGCGCCTTCGCCCGGCTCAACAACACCGGGCTTCCGGGCGGAATCCCGGCGGTCAATTTCAGCCTCAATTCGTTCGGTCCGTTCACCTTCACGAACAACGGCTTCCAGAACCTCGGGCAGATCAACGGCGTACCGTTCCTGTTCCAGGACCAGGGGCTGGTCGACGACTTCCACCAGACCAGCAACAATTTCGCTTTGTTCACCCACAACATCTTCGCCATCACGCCGCGCCTGAAGCTGACGGTCGGCCTGCGCTACACCACCGAGACCAAGAAGCTCGACGCGACGCTGACCGATAATCTGACGTCGTGCGCGGCCTTCAGCGGCACCTCGCTTGCGCAGGCGCCGTGCGTCATCCCGCGGGTGCCCGGCGGCTTCCAGGAGTATGATGGCAAGCACAAGGAGAACAAGCTGTCGGGCACGGCGGTGCTGAGCTTCAAGCCGACCGACAACCTGCTCACCTATCTGAGCTATTCGCGCGGCTACAAGGCTGGCGGCTTCAACCTCGACCGAAGCGCCTTCTCGCGGCAGATTTCGTCGAATTCGTTCGGCGTGCTGGTCCCCGGCTCGGTCTGCCCGCAGACGGGCGTTCAGCCGGCGGGCTGCATCGCGTCCAATATCTCGCAGCTCGAGTTCGAGCCGGAGATCAACGACGCATGGGAGCTCGGCCTTAAGTATAACGGCAGCTGGTTCGACGTGAACGTCGCACTGTTCCACCAGCTGTTCCGCAACTTCCAGCTCAACACCTTCAACGGCTCGAACTTCATCGTCGAGAACATCAACAGCTGCTCCGACGACCTCGGCGGCGCCGACACCGACAACAGCCCGACGACCGGGGCCTGCGACGGCAAGGAACGCGCCGGCGTCCGCTCGAAGGGCGTCGAGGTGGAGCTGTTCACCCGTCCGATCCAGAACCTCATGGTCAACGCCGGCCTGACCTATGCCGACACCAGGTATCGCAACAATCTCAACGGTGCCGACGGCAAGCCGCTGTCGAACGCTTTGTTCCAGCTTCCGGGACGGCGGGTGTCGAACGCCTCCCCGCTGACCCTGACCGGCTCGGTGACCTGGACTCCGCCGATCGGCAACAGCGGTCTTCGCGGCCTGTTCTACATCGATGCGCGTCACTCGGCCGAATACAACACCGGTTCCGACCTCGACATCGAGAAGATCCAGAAGTCCTACACGGTGGTCAACGGCCGGGTCGGCCTGACGGGCTCCAACCGCGCCTGGGCGGTCGAGCTGTGGGCCCAGAACCTCTTCAACGAGAAGTTCACCCAGATCGGCTTCGATGCGTTCGTTCAGGGCAGCTGCACCGCGCGCGGAGCAGCCAACAATTTCTGCCTGCCGCCGCTTCCGGCCAATCGCTCGAACCAGCTGTATGCCGCCTTCCTCGGCGAGCCGCGCACCTATGGCCTGACCCTGAAGGCGCGCTTCCAGCCGGCCGCGCGCGTAGTCGAAGATGTGGTCGAGGCGCCTCCGCCGCCGCCGCCCGCACCGGCGACTCAGACCTGCCCCGACGGCACGGTGATCTTGGCGACCGAGGCCTGCCCGGCTCCGCCGCCGCCGCCGCCGCCGCCGCCTGAGCCCGAGCGCGGCTAGGCCGGGACCGCTCAATTTCGGAGTAAGGGAGAGGGCCTCGCCGGCTGGCGGGGCCCTTCTTCTGTCAGGCCGCGGTGCGCGCGGCGCCGGCCTCGCTCGCGGCCGCGATCAGCGCATCGCGAAGCGCTTCGGCCTCTGCCACGCTCAGCTTCCGGCCCGCGGTGTTGGTGAGGTAGAAGGTGTCGACCGCCCGCTCGCCGTAGGTCGCGATGTGGGCCGAATGCACCTGGTGGCCCTGGCTGTGGATCGCCAGCGCCAGCCGGGCGAGAAGTCCGCTGCGGTCGCGCGCCTTGACCTCGACCACCGTCGTCCGGCTCGACGCGCGCCGGTCGACGAACACCGACGGCGCGATCGAAAAGGCCGCCCGCCGCCGCTCCACCGGTGCCAAGGCAGGCAGCTCGGGAAGGGCATCGCCGGTGATCGCCGACAGCACCGATCGACCCAGCCGGCTGCGCATCCTGCGGTCGCCGTAAGCGCGGCCCTGGCTGTTGTGGACGACGAGGTTGTCGAGCGCCATGCCATCGCGGGTGGTGTGGATTCGGGCATCCACGATCGAGGCCCCTGCGGCCGCCAGCCCGGCACAAATCCGATAGAACAGGCCCGGCCGGTCGGGCGAGAAGACGCTGACCCGGGTCGCCGCCAGGTCCGGCTCGTCGTCGACCGCGACGCTCGGCGCTATTTCGCCGACCATGGCCTCGGCCGACGCCACCTGAAGCGCGTTGGCCTTCTGCCAGGCGAGCGGCTCGGCGATCCAATAGCTGTCGGGCAGCCGCCGCGCATGGGCGCGAAAGCCGGCCGCCGGCCACCCCAGGGCAGCCCGCAGCTCCGCCTGGCGGCGCGCGGTCTCCTCCGACCGGCCACGCTGCTGGTGGCCCGGGCGGAGCTTCTCCTCCGTCGCATCGAACAATTGACGGAGTAGCTGCCGCTTCCAGTCGTTCCAGGTGCCGGGTCCCACGGCGCGGGTATCGACCACGGTCAGGATCAGCAGCAGCCGCAACCGTTCGGGGCTGCGCACCGCCTCGGCGAAGTCGGTGATCGTCGTCGGGTCGCTCAGGTCGCGGCGCTGGGCGGTCCGGCTCATCAGCAGATGGTGACGAACCAGCCAGGCGACTGTCTCGGTTTCGCCCTCGTCGAGGCCGAAGCGCGGGCACAGCTCCAGCGCGATGTCGGCCCCGATCTCGCTATGGTCGCCGCCGCGGCCCTTGGCGATGTCGTGGAGGAGCACGGCGACATAAAGGGTCCGGCGCGATTTGATCTCCCGCACCAGCACGGTGGACAGCGGGTGGTCCTCGGCCAGCTCGCCGCGCTCGATCGCCGCCAGCAGGCCGATCGCCCGGATGGTGTGCTCGTCGACGGTATAATGGTGGTACATGTCGAACTGCATCTGCGCGACGACGCGGCCGAAGTCGGGCACGAAGCGGCCGAACACGCCGGTCTCGTTCATCCACCGAAGCACCAGGTCGGGATGGTCGCGGCTCGTCAGGACTTCGAGGAACAGGGCGTTCGCAGCGGGGTCGTCACGAACCTTGTCGACAAGCCGTGAATCGCGCGCCGCGGCCCGCATGGCAGCGGGATGGATCTCCAGTCCCTCGCGTGCGGCCAGAGCGAACAGCTCGATCAGCCGCACCGGCTGTTCGGCCATGAACCGCGGATTGGGGATGGAGAGGCGCCCGCGGTCGAGGCAGAAGCCATTGAGCTTGCCCGGACGGCGGCGGAAGGTCGGAAGCGCGAACCGCCGTCCGCGCGCACCGAGCCGCTCGTCGAGCTGGGCGAGGAAGATTCCGGTAAGGTCGCCGACTGCCTTCGCCTGCAGGAAATAGAAATGCATGAAGCGTTCGACCGCCGACTTGCCCGGCCGGTCGGCGTAGCGCATCGCCGCCGCGATCCGCCGCTGGTCGTCGAAGCCGAGCCGCTCTTCGGCACGGCCGGCGGCGACATGCAGGTGGCAACGCACGGCCCACAGGAAGCGCTCGGCACGCTCGAAGCGGCGATGCTCGGCGGGTGTGAAAATGCCGGCCTCGAGCAAGGCGGGGCTGCCGTCGATCCCGAGCACGGCCCTGGCGATCCAGGTCAGCGTGTGCAGATCGCGAAGTCCGCCCTTGCCGTCCTTTATGTTGGGCTCGACGAGATAGCGGCTGTCGCCCATTCGCCGATGACGCTCGTCGCGCTCGGCCAGCTTGGCGGCGACGAACGCCTTGTCGTGGCGTCCGACGAAGGCCTCGGCAAACGCGGTCCAGGCTTGATCGAACAAATGCTGGGCGCCCCAGATCCAGCGCGCTTCGGTAAAGGCCGTGCGGATGGTGATATCGTCCTTGGCGAGCGCCAGGATCTCGTCCGTGTCCCGCACCGCGTGACCGATTTTCCAGTCGAGCTGCCACAAGAGATGAAGGGTCGCCTCGATCCGCGCCGAGCATTGGGAATGCGCGCCGGCGGGGACCAGGAAAAGGAGGTCGACATCGCTGTACGGAGCCATCTCGCCGCGGCCGGTTCCGCCCAGGCCGACCAGCGCCATTTCGCACCCGCCGGCCGACCGCGCGCCGGCGGCGTCGAATGCCAGCCGCAAGATCTGGTCGGCGAGATAGGCCATTGCCGCGGCTGCCGCGCGTCCCCTTGCCGGCGCCTCGGCAAGCCGCCGCGCGATCTCAGAGCGGCCGGCGGCGAGGGCCTGCTTGAGAAGGTCGGCCTGCTCGTCCCAGTCGGCTTTGCCCATGCGTTCGGCGATTGCGCGCCGATCGACGATTGCGCGCCGATCGGTGACCAGGTCGAAGCGAGGCCGGCTCATTCGCCGCGCTCGGACGCCACGCGCTTGAGCTGGTAGACGGCTTCCAGCGCGTCGCGCGGGCTCATCCGGTCGGGGTCGAGCGCCGCCAAAGCCTCGGCCAGCGGGTTGGGCGCCGCAGTGTCCGGAACGGCGCTTGCGAAGAGCGGCAGATCGTCGAGCCCGGCGGCAATTCCGCCTGTTGCCGCGCGCCCCTTTTCGAGCTTGGCGAGCACCTCCTTGGCGCGTCCGACGACGGCCGGCGGGAGTCCGGCCAGGCGAGCGACGGCAATGCCGTAGCTGCGGTCGGCGGCGCCGTCGGCGACTTCGTGAAGGAGGACCAGATCGCCCTTCCACTCGCGCGCCCGGACATGGTGGAGCGACAGGCAGTCGAGCCGTCCGGCAAGCCGGGTGAGCTCGTGATAATGGGTGGCGAACAAGGTGCGCGCCTTGACGGTGTCGTGCATCGCCTCGACTACCGCCCAGGCAATCGCAAGCCCGTCATAGGTCGAGGTGCCGCGACCGATCTCGTCCAGGATGACCAGGCTGCGCTCGCTCGCCGAGGCGAGGATGGCGGCGGTCTCGACCATTTCGACCATGAAGGTCGAGCGGCCGCGCGCGAGATTGTCCGAGGCTCCGACCCGGCTGAACAGCCGGTCGACGATGCCGATTCGGGCGCTTGTGGCGGGGACGTAGCAGCCGGCCTGGGCAAGCAGGACGATCAGCGCGGTCTGGCGCAGGAAGGTCGATTTTCCGCCCATGTTGGGGCCCGTGATCAGCCACAGCCGGTCGCCGGGTCCAAGCGCCACATCATTGGCGACGAACGCCTCGCCGCCGTCGGCCAGCGCCCGCTCCACCACCGGGTGGCG